>JAFZRR010000052.1 GCA_017619815.1 Bacilli bacterium
ATAGAAAGAACAGTAACTTCTCTATCAAGATATTTGCAAACAAATGAACTCAAAATATACTTCGATTTTCGAAATGATTATTGGCAGTACAGCGACCAACAATTGCTTCAAGTTGTAGCGTTTTCTCTAGAATCACAACCAGGTATTTATCACACCAATCATATGTGGAATGAGTACATGTTTGAAGAGAGAATGAGATTCCCAACTAGTGATGAAATATCGTCATCGCATTCATTACCTTGGATACTTAATAAGATATACTACATACAAGTTAAAGAGGATATGAATAGTTTCCTTACTGAAATGAGATCAAATATTGACTATAACTCATTCTTATTTGAGATATTGGACAAATCATATTTTCCCACAATATATGCGCAAATTGCGGTAAAAGATATTCAAAAATTGCTTGTTTTCGATAATACTATGCGAACGATGCCGATTAGTGAGTATCAGCTTTTTAAACAAATTGATAATACTATCTCTAATCCAATATATGGTTCTTTTGGCGGTTATGCTATTTACCCTTCAACAATGATGTATGGTTTTTCGAATATGATGTACTTTTCCGGTAATGAAGATTCGCTTTTAGACACAGTTGATTCGAGTATTTCTCTATCAACTTCCACGAATGAAAATGTTCAATTACCGGATGATGTTTTGTGTGGACATTTTTCTCAATCACTGACTGGTGGTGTGAACTTTAATGTCTTAAATTCTGATGTCGATTTTGGAAGAAAACCGAGAAGTCTTGATGAGATAGTTATTAGTTCAAAAATGGCAAAAACAATATTTCAAAATGAGGCGATTAATGAACCTCTTTATCTCGCTTATTTAGCTTCACAATCTAGGAATCCAGATGGTGAAATAATCCGCAATTTTAAGACGCTAGAAATAACAGTTGTGGGTCTTGTTAATAGCGATAAAAATCTCATCTATCATGACGCTAGTTGGACAATCAATTTCTTCCAAATAATGTTAGGTGTTTCTGCTTTCAATTTGGGTATCAATTCCATTATGGTGGATGTGCCTGATTCCAAGAATATCGAAACTACAGTTAACAATCTAAAACGAGCGTTCCCAGATTACGATATTGTGGAGCCAATGAGTGATGTGAATAAAAGCGTTAACCAAGTTTGTACTTATATTGAAATAGCATTGATGTGCTTCTCCATTATCTCAATCGTGATATCCACTTTGCTTCTTTCGATTTGTAATTATCTCTACATATTAGAAAACAAAAAGGAAATAGGACTCGTTAGGTGCATAGGTATTAATAAAAGAGAAGCTGGCAAGTTTGCTTTAACTCATTCCATCATCATGTGCTTAGTGTCGTTCGCGATGTCTTCTCTTGAATTGTTCATATCATCTTTCATCATCAATGGAGAGATGGCTAAACAAATGGGGAATAGCTTTTCTTATATATTCAATCCTATGTCTTTGCTATATATGTTTTTACTCTCATTATTTGTTTCATTGGCATCCAGTATTTTCATTACTTTAAAGCTCAATAAACTCGATCCAATAACCGCTTTAAAACAGTAAGAGTGGTCATTATTAAATAAACAAAATACTTTTGTTTGCTAATATAATGTCATTTTCGTATAATACTATGGAACTAAGAGGTTATGTTATGGGATTAAAAGCAGGAATTGTCGGATTACCAAATGTTGGTAAATCCACTCTATTTAACGCAATTACGAATTCACACGTTGAAGCGGCGAACTATCCATTCGCAACTATCAACCCAAATACCGGTGTTGTTAATGTTCCAGATGAAAGATTAACTTTTTTATCTAATTTATTTAAACCAGAAAGAACCATTCCTGCGACAGTGGAATTCTATGACATTGCTGGACTTGTCCGTGGTGCTTCTAAAGGTGAAGGTTTAGGAAACCAATTCTTATCTCATATTAGAGAATGCGATGCCATTGTCGAAGTGGTTCGCTGCTTTAAGAGCGAAGATATCGTTCACGTCGAAGGTAGCGTTGATCCAATAAGAGATATCGAAGTCATTAACTTAGAGCTCGTTATGGCGGACTTAGATACTGTCACAAAGAGAATTGAAAAGATTGCTAATAAAGCCAGAATTCAAAAAGACAAAGAATCTATGCTCGAGATGAGCATCTTAACTCCAATTCAAGCCGCTCTTGAACAAGGTCGACCAGCGAGAATTGTTAGTTTAACCGAAGAACAAGAAAACTATGTTAAGAGTTATCACTTATTAACTAAGAAGCCAATCATCTATGTCGCTAATGTCAGCGAAGAAGATTTAATGGATTTAGATAACGCTGAAAATTATCAAAAAGTCGTTAAATACGCACACGAAGAAAATAACGAAGTTATTCCTGTTTCTTGTGAAATCGAAAGCGAATTATCTGAACTTGCACCAGAAGAAAGAGAAGAATATTTAAAAGAATTAAATGTCACTGAATCTGGTTTAACTAAAGTTATCAAAGCAACATATAGATTATTAAACCTCTCCACATTCTTTACTGTTGGTCCAGATGAATGTAGAGCTTGGACATTTAAAAACAATTCCTCCGCTCCTCAATGCGCAGGCGTAATTCATACTGACTTCGAAAGAGGTTTCATTTGTGCGGAAGTTTATCCATACGAAGCTATTCATGAGCTCGGTAGTGAAGCCGCAGTGAAAGAAGCGGGTAAACTAAGAACTGAAGGTAAAGGATATTATCCAAAAGATGGAGACATCATGTTCTTCAAGTTCAATGTATCTGGGAGAAAATAATATGAGAATTGGATTTGCCAGTGATATACATCGTTTAGAAGAAGGAAGAAAATTAATTCTTGGTGGAGTTAATGTTCCTTTTGAAAAAGGTGAAGTTGCCCATTCAGATGGCGACGTTGTTTATCATGCCTTAGCGGAATCAATCCTTGGTGCTTTAGCATTAGGAGATTTAGGAACTCACTTCCCAGATAGTGATCCTCAATATAAAGGCATTGATAGTAGTATCCTTGTCCGACGAGTTGTCGCGATGATGAATGAGAAAGGTTACGAGGTAAATAATGTTGATATTTCTATTACATTAGAACAACCAAAACTTAAACATTTCATTCTTCAAATGAGAGAAAATATATCAGAATTATTAAATGTTAATATAGGCGCTGTTTCCGTAAAAGCAGGCACCAATGAAAAGATGGATGCCATTGGCATGGGATTAGCGGTAAAAGCGGAATCTATTGTTTTATTAAAAGAAAAAGAATAAATTCTTTGCTCTTAAAATTGTAATGATTATAATAAAAGGTCAAATTTATGGATGTTATTGAAAGCTTAAAACTGAATATACAAAAAGCCTTCTCCGCCTTAGGTGTAGAAGTTTCTTTAAACGATATTGTTATCGAACATAGTAAAGATGCTGCTCATGGAGACTATGCGACAAATGCCGCAATGAAGAATTGTCGCCTTTTAAAAATGCCTCCAGTAGCAGTGGCAAATGCTTTAATTGAAAAACTCGATCGCAACGGTATTGAGAAGATTGAAATCGCTGGTCCTGGTTTCATTAATTTCTTTATGAAAAATGATTCCTTACAACCAATCGTCAAAAAGATCATTAACGAAGGTGAATCTTTCGGTAAAGGCGAAAAGAAAAACTTCAAAGTTAATGTTGAATTCGTGAGCGCAAACCCAACAGGTGATTTACACGTTGGACACGCACGTGGTGCAGCTATTGGTGATTCCATTTGTCGTATTATGGAATTTGCTGGTTACGACATCACACGTGAATACTATATTAACGATGCTGGTAACCAAATCGACCACTTAGCGGAATCCATTTTAGCGAGATATAAAGAACTCCTCGGTATCCCTGCGGAAGTCCCAGAAGATGGCTATCATGGACAAGATATTATCTATGTCGCTCAAAAGATTATTGATGAGGTCGGAGATAGCTTATTAAATCAAGATAACCCAATTCCTTTCCTTAAGGAAAGAGGTATGGAACTTGAATTAGATAAAATTCGTGAAGACTTGAAAACTTTTAGAGTCCATTTTGATGTCTTCTCAAGCGAATTAAAAGTCAGAAGTAATGGTGCGGTTGAGAAAGAATTAGAGTTCTTAAAAGACCACATTTATGAAGAAGATACCGCAAAAGTTTTAAGAACCACTGACTTCTTAGATGACAAAGATAGAGTCATCGTAAAGAGTAATGGTGACTATACATATTTCATGCCAGATATCGTTTATCACGTAAACAAAATGTCTCGTGGTTTTGATCAATTAGTCGACGTCTTAGGCGCAGACCATCACGGATATATCAATCGTATGAAGAGCGCGCTTATGATGCACGGATATAAGGCGGAAGCTCTTGAAATTGAATTAATCCAAATGGTGAGATTCATCAAAGATGGTGTGGAAATGAAAGCCAGTAAGAGAACTGGTGATTCCATCACATTACGCGAGATATGTGAAGATGTAGGTGTGGATGCGATGCGTTATTTCTTCGCTATGCGTGCCGCAAGTGCACATATGGACTTCGATATGAACCTCGCTCTTGAACAAAGTTCAAATAACCCAGTTTATTATGCACAATATGCACATGCGAGATTATGTTCAATTCTTGAACAAGGCAAAGATATCGCGCTTGATAAAGAAGCTTCTAAACTTGAAAAACCAAGTGAGATGGCTTTATTAAAATTCTTAGCCAACTTCCCTAACGTGGTTAACGATGCCGCAAAGGAAAGAGCGCCATATAAGATTACCAATTATATTCATGAATTAGCGGGTTTAATCCATGAATTTTATACAGAATGTCGTGTTATCGATAGAGATAACATCGATGTCAGCTCATCACGTTTAGCTTTATGTAAGGCTAGCGAACAAGTGATGAAAAACGCACTTAACTTAATTGGGGTTAATGCACCAGAACACATGTAATAGAAGGAGTTATACACATGACAAAATCATTATTAGATTATGCATTTGATTGCATTAGTCAAAGCAAAGAACCAGTTAATTTTAAAGATTTATGGGCTTATGTTGTTAAAGAATCCGGAATCGATGAAGAATTAGCCGCTAGAAAGATTTCTTCTTTCTACACCAACTTAATGCTCGACGGTCGTTTCGTCACATTAGGTGAAAACAACTGGGATTTAAGAACACGTCACTCATTCGATAAAGTTCATATCGATATGAAAGATGTTTACGCTACAGTTGATGAAGAAGAAGCTGGTGGTGAAGACGAAGACGAAGACGAGAAAGAATACAATAAAGCCTTCGAAGAACCAAAAGACGAAGAAGAAGAATCTGAGGAAGAAGAATCCGAAGAATCTGAAAACGAAGAACAACGCGAGGACAGATAATGTTTGAAGAACTTCGCCAAATCATTGAAGCAAATGATTCGATAGTTATTTTCGGACATATTTTTCCTGATGGCGATTGCTACGGCAGCCAAATCGGTTTAAGAGAATTAATTAAACTCAACTATCCAGATAAGAAAGTATTTGCTGTTGGTAGTGGCCTTCATCGTTTTTATAAGCTCATGGGTGAAATGGATAAAGTGAGCGATGAAGTCATTAAAGAATCATTAGCAATCTTACTCGATGGTAACGACTGCTCACGTATGGAAGACCAACGTGTCATCACCGCAAAAGAGTTTATTAAGATTGATCACCACATTGAGAATTATCGTTTTACTGAAGGAAAATTTGTAATCAATAATAACGCTAATTCAACATGCGAAATGATCCTCCAAATGGCACAAGAAAGCGGATGGAAGTTTAATCCTACAATTTCAAATGCTTTATTCTTAGGAATTCTTACCGATTCAGGTCGTTTTCAATATATCGAAGATTTCCCAACATCATTCCATGAAGCAGCATTTTTATGCGAAAATGGTGCTAATCCTAAGGCAATTAACGATATTTTGAATCTTACTGTGGAATCCGCACTTAAATTTAAAGGCTATGTTTATAACAACTACAAAAAGACAAAAGCCGGTGTTATTTATCTAACCTTCAAAAACAAAACATTAAGACGCTTACATGTTTCACCAAATAAGGCTGGAACAATGGTCAACTTATTATCTAATGTCGTCGGTTATCCAATCTGGGCTTTCTTCTGTGAAAACCCTGATGGAACATGCCACGCTGAATTTAGAAGTAGTGGCCCAGGCGTCCAACCAATCGTCGCCAAATATGGTGGCGGTGGACATTATCTTGCTGCAGGTGTCACGCTCGATGATATGAGTGATGAGACAGTTGCAAAGATTATTAAAGACTGTGATGAAGCCATTTTGAATTATCAAAAGGAGCATAAATAATTATGTGGGAAAAAGAATTACAAGCAGCCATTGAAGCGGGTGTGAAAGCACGTGCTAAAATCATGGAGATTTATGAAAAAGGATTTGATGTTGAAATCAAAGAAGACAATTCTCCTGTGACTGCCGCTGACAAAGCTGCGGATAAGATTATCCGTGATCACCTTCATAAAGTCTTTCCAAGTCATGCCTTCTTAACTGAAGAAAGCGAAGACAACGATGAAAGATTATCTAACGACTACGTTTGGATTGTGGATCCTGTTGATGGCACAAAAGATTTCGTTGCAAGAGATGGTGGATTTACCACAAACATCGCGCTCGCATATAAACATGAGTTGGTCGTGGGCGTTGTCGTGGTACCTGTGACCGGTGAAATCTATTTCGCTAGTAAGGGTAATGGCGCGTATCACCGCGTGGATGGATATGATAGAAAGATCCACGTCAATGATAAATTAGAAGACTTAACTTGTTTGTGCAGTGTCTTCCACACCAACGAAACCGAATTAAAACTCATTGAAAAACACAGTGATAAAATCAAACACGTGAAAAAATATGGTTCATCTTTAAAACCATGTCGTATCGCGGAAGGCCTTGCGGAAATCACATACCGTATGTCCGCAGGTACAAAAGAATGGGATACGGGTGCATGCCAAATCATCGTTGAAGAAGCCGGTGGCTTATTCGTTGAACCAGATGGAAGCAAAATCACCTATAACCGCAAAGACGTATATAACCGCAAAGGATATATCGTCGTAAATAGAAAAGAAAATATCCTTCTATAAAGATAAGACCCTTATGGGTCTTTTTTCTTGCTATAATTACTTATTACTTTTCTTATATAATAAAGATAGAGGTATTACTTATGAAAATCCAAAAACTCGTTTTATTGCCACTTTGTGGTGCTTTACTCGTTGGTTGCCAACTTTTTGATAAAGTGAAATATCAAGAAGATGATTATGGCAAAGGTGTTGATTCCGCGACAGCAGCTTTAAGACTCACCAATGCAGTCGCATTATTCAATCCAAGAAACTTCTTATGTGATTATTGGCAAAAACAAGCGGGCATTCCTATTGTTATGCAATATAAAATCAATGGCTATTTAGCGCTTGTCGATGGAGAGATTTATGACTATTCAGATGCTGACGCAACAGGAAAAGCCAAAGTTTATGTTCCAGAGAACGGAAAATATTACATTGACTACGATGATGTTTCTAAAGAACCAGGATATTCTAGATTTATTACACGCGGAACCATTGAGGCCACTTGGTTCACTTATAGTGAAAAAGATAACGAATACACAATGAACGAAACTGGCCGCAACAAATATAGCTTAGATACCTGTAAGATGAAGATTAAAGTGGAGGATGACAAAATTACCAAAATACATTTCAATTTCTCCACGAAGAAAGTTGAATGCTATGCGGACTTCACGGAGTTTGGGAAACAAAACGTGAAAGCACCAGATCCTTCACAAATAATTGATTAAAAAAAGAAGACCTATAAAGGTCTTTTTTAATATACGTGGCTGGGGTGACTGGGATCGAACCAGTGAATGGTGAATTCAGAGTCCACTGCCTTACCGCTTGGCTACAC
>JAFZRR010000053.1 GCA_017619815.1 Bacilli bacterium
CCATGAGTCAAAAGAATACCTTTGAGTTTCAGGTGGTTTTCATTAATAAAATCCACAACGTCGTTATTGTTTTTGCCAGCGTCGATAACAACGCATTCCGTTTCGTCATATAAAACGTACGTATTGGCGTTTAATTCAAAATAGCTTTCGTAGACAAATGCTTTTACTTTCATAACTTTCTTTATAAAAGAAAAATAGGCATCGGCCTATTATTTCTTTTTCTCACGGTGAAGAGTCATCTTTTTGCAACGTGGGCAGTATTTATTGAGCTCGAGACGTTCTGTGTGATGTCTTTTATTCTTCGATGTGAGATAGTTTTCTTCACCACATACGGTGCATTTTAATGTTAATGAGATACGATCTTCTTTCTTTGCCATATAATTCTTATCTCCTTGATAGCGCTTAATATATTATCATTTAATTTTCATTATGAAAAGCATAATTTTTAAGTCATTTTATTGTCTCAATTTACTGGTGCAAATGATATAATGTCAGCATGACAAAAAGAAAAGACACTAGACCAGTACATATCAAAGATATAGTCATGGGTGGGCAGGATAAAGTTCTTATTCAATCCATGTGTAATATCAAAACTGAAAAAGTCGAACAAGTCGTTAAACAAATCAACGAATGTGCTATTTTGGGTGCGGACATAATGCGTGTATCCGTTATGGATGAGCGCGATGCGTACGCGATAAAAGAAATTAAAAAAGGAATTAAAATTCCTTTAGTAGCGGACATCCATTTTGATTATAAACTCGCTTTAATCGCGATGCAAATGGGCGTAGATAAAGTGCGCATTAATCCAGGCAATATTGGTTCCTTTGATAAAATCAAAGAAGTGGTGGACCTCGCTAAAGAAAAACATATCCCAATTAGAATCGGCGTCAATTCCGGTTCCTTAGATAAAGAAATCCATGATTATTCAACCGAATATACCGCGGAAAAGCTTGTCGAAAGCGCGAAGAAACACGTTAAGATCTTAGAAGACTTAGGATTCTACGACATTGTTATCTCGTTAAAGGGAAGTAATGTTTTAGAAACAATTGCTGCTTATAGACTAGCGAGCGAAACATTCCCATATCCTTTACACTTAGGCATCACAGAAGCTGGATTTAAAGATATTGCAATCATTAGATCCGCAGCGGGACTCGCTCCCCTTCTTTTAGAAGGAATAGGGGATACGATTCGAATTTCCATCTCTGGAGATCCAAAAGATGAAGTTATCGCTGCGAAGCGTTTATTACATGACTGTGGATTATATCCAAACTATCCAACCTTAGTGGCGTGCCCAACATGTGGCAGAACTCAAGTTGATGTTCCTGCTTTAGCAAAGAAAGTTATGGACTATCTAGAAACAATCAATAAACCAATTCATGTTGCAGTCATGGGCTGTGTCGTTAATGGACCAGGTGAAGCAAAGAACGCAGATATCGGAATTGCCGGTGGCAATCATGAGTATATTATCTTTAAAAAAGATAAAGTATTAAAAAAGGTTCCAGAAGCGGAAGCCTTTGAAACCCTTAAAGAAGAAATTGATAAACTTTAGAAATCTTTTTCTCTCCAACCCTCAATATATTGACCGTCTCGAAGCATCTTAATCTCTTGCTTATAAGGCGGTTTTTCATTTACGTATGGGGTTTCTAAGATTTTTGGAATTCCATTTAATAATGGATGCCAGACCCATTTCTTAATCGTGTCGAATCCAATATAGCCATAGCCGATGTTCTCGTGTCTATCTTTATGAGCCCCTCTTGGATTCTTGCTGTCGTTGATGTGAACAACAAGGAGTTTATCTAAACCAATAATTCTATCGAATTCTTTTAGAATCCCATCGACATCATGAATATCATAGCCAGCATCGCTGATATGGCATGTATCTAAACAGACACCGAGTCTTTCTGGATAATGGCATTGATCAATAATCGCTCTAACTTGTTCAAAGGTAATACCAATTTCAGTTCCTTTTCCCGCCATAGTTTCTAAAGCGATTTTGACATCACTTTTATCATTAGATAAAACGACATCTAGGCATTCCGCTAAAGAGGCAATACCAGCATCTGGGCCTTGTCCAACGTGAGCGCCTGGGTGAAGAACAATAATCTTAGCACCGAAACCAGCGGTTCTCGCAACTTCGTTGCCGATTAATTTTACTGATAAGTCAAATAAGTCTTCTCTACTTTTGTTCGCACCATTAATGATGTAAGGTGCGTGAACGATAAGTTTAGTTTCATCTATGCCTGATTGTTTGATTAATTCTCTTCCTTCCTGAATTTTTAATTCAGATAGTGGTTTTCGATATGAATTTTGAGGAGCGCCGGTATAAAACATAAAAGTATTCGCTTCATATCCAAGAGCTTCTTTAACACTGCCTAAATAGAATTCAGGAGAGTTCATTGAAACGTGACTTCCGATATAGAGTTTGTAATTAGACATATAACTTACCTCTTTTCGTGCAAATTAACTATTAGTTATGATACCATAAATAAAGCAAAGGCATAATCATGAAAGTAGAAATCTTAAAACCAAAAGCCTATTGTGCAGGTGTAAGTAACGCTATTAAGCTTGCATATAAAGCACGTGAAGAGAACCCAAATAAAAAGGTTTATGTTTTAGGAATGCTTGTACACAACAATTTTGTTGTGGAAGAACTCAAAAAGAAAGACATCCAAGTTGCCTTAGATATTAATGCTATCCCAAACGGTGAAGTTATTATCTTTTCTGCGCATGGACATAAGAGAGAACTTGATGAAATTGCCAAGCAAAAGAACCTCATTATCTATGATTCAGTATGTCCTAAAGTCTTGAACAACATGAAGCTCATTGAAGATAATGTTAAAGCGGATCATTATGTCATTTATATCGGTCAAAAGGGACATCCAGAGGCTGAAGCGTGCTTATCACTATATAACAAAGTTATATTATATACTAATAATATACTAAATAATTACCATATAGAAAACGATGATTCGCCTTTAGTTATTAACCAAACAACACTCTCAATTTTAGATATTAAGAGTATTCATGAGGAAATTTTAAGGGCTATTCCTAAGGCACGTATCGCAAACGAGATATGTGGATCTACACGTTTAAGACAAGAAGCCATTCTATCTTTAGATAAGGATGTCGACCTCATCATTGTTGTGGGTGATAATAACTCCAGTAACACAAAAAGACTTTTGGAAGTTGCTGAAGCAAGCCATCCAGAAGTTGCGTCTCTCATGATTGCGGATGCCTCTGAGCTCGATATGCGTATATGCGCAAATAAAAACCACATCGTCATCTCCAGCGGTGCTTCAACACCTGAAGATATTATTGATGCGGTTTATAATAAGATCGTTAATTATTGAATTACCTTTGGTAATTTTTCATGATCCACCATCTTAATTTCTAAGGTCGGATCTAATTCTAATAGAATTTCCTTCATGGTCGGCATGAAGATTTTTTCTATCTCATGAGGCATATCGAGATAGTTATATTTCGCGTTTACAACATCCCTGCGCACGTAATGAGGAGCATCTCCGGAAATGAAGATATCACAGCCTTCTTCCTTGGCGAGAGGCCAACTGCGGGATCCACCTCCACCGATAATGCCAACTTTTTTAATGTTTTTAGCGCCGCTATTAATTAATAAAGCGTAATCCACATGAAATACCGTCTTAGCGAATTTCGCGAACTCAGTGGCCTCAATTGGAGATTCGAGTTCACCGATTCTCATCATCGGATTTTTCATAGGAGCGTAAACATTAACTAAACCCAAAGCTTTACTTAATGCATCGTTCATTCCGCCTCTACCTGTATCAAAGTTTGTGTGAAAACTATAAACAGGAATACCGAGTTTATCAATTTCTTCTACAAGAAGGCGTTTGCTTTCATCATATTTACAAACTCTATAACGAGTTCCATAGATGAATGGGTGATGCGTAATAATAACGTCTGGGTGATATTCTTTTACCATAGGTAAGATTTCCCAGTCTAAATCTAACAAGAGAAGAACCTTTTGAATCTTATCTGGCTTTTTACCAGTCATGAGACCGACATAGTCATGATTGGCTTTGGCAAATCTCTTTGGGAAGTCTCTAGCGATTCTTCTTAAAACAACATTCATTTCAATCATAATATGCTTTGAATCCTTTTCTTCTCACTGCTTAATTCATCTATTCTTCCTTTAGGAAGATTCTTGTTCTTTAATAAGTTATCAATTTCAGAGATACGACTTTCATACTTTTCTTTGAAGGTCGCACTTTTTTCCGTTCTCAAGATGGGACCAAACTCAATATCATTCTCACCATAGAACGCAACATCCGCACGAATAAACTTGATGATTTCGTAGAAAATGTCATCTTCTCTAACCATCTTTTCATCCGCGATAACAAAACCGAGTTTGGAAACTTCTTCCCTCACTTTTGGTATGCATGTATGTGCGTCAATGATGAGCGTTTGGATTTGTTGAGTCTTCTTTGGATATTTTTTTAAAATATCGATGATAAGGTTTCCACCCATACCAGCAATAATGACATTGTGGACTGTTTCAGGTAAGTCTTTAATGCCATCGCTGAATAATGGAACAATATCATCTAATAAGTCTTTCTCTTTGAGAGCTTTGACTAAACGATTATATGGACCTTTCTTATTTTCTACAGCGTAGCCGTGACTTATCACGCCACCTTCAAATAGAGCGATGATCAATTTACCATGATCCGCACCGATATCAGCGGCGATTCCTTTAGGAACCATCTTATAAATCGCTTTTAAACGCTCAGAAAGGTTTTCCATTATAGTTTGTCCTTGTAGTCTCCGAGTTTCTTACTACGAGCGGGGTGTCTTAATTTCTTAATCGCCTTCGCTTCGATTTGTCTAATACGTTCACGGGTAACACCGAAAATCTTACCGACTTCTTCAAGTGTCTTTGGACAGTTGTCGTCTAAGCCGTAACGTAAACGAATAACTCTTTCTTCACGATCGGTTAAATCTTTAAGAATGGAATAGAGTTGTTCTTTTAAGAGTTGTCTAGTTGTATATTCGACAGGTGATTCACTTTCCTTATCTTCGATAAAATCACCTAAGTGGGAGTCATCTTCTTCACCGATTGGGGTTTCTAATGAAACTGGTTCAAGAGCGATTCTTTGAATTTCTCTAATTCTCTTTGGTGCTAATTCACCACCCATAGCTTCAGAAATTTCTTCCGCTGTTGGTTCACGGCCTAAGTCTTGGATTAATTGTCTTTGTACTCTGGTCATCTTATTGATGGTTTCAACCATATGGACAGGGATACGAATGGTTCTGGCTTGGTCTGCAATCGCACGTGTGATGGCTTGACGGATCCACCAGGTTGCGTATGTGGAGAATTTATAACCTTTTGTGTAATCGAATTTATCGACAGCCTTCATTAAACCAAGGTTACCTTCTTGGATTAAATCCAAGAATTGCATACCACGGCCAACATAGTGTTTAGCGATGTTAACAACTAAACGTAAGTTACAGTTGATTAATCTTTCTTTAGCTTCTTGGTCGCCTTCAAGAATCTTCTTCGCTAAGATTGGTTCTTCTTCTGGTTTTAATAAGTCGTATTTACCAATTTCTTTAAGATACATCTTAACGGAGTCATTGATTCTCACTTCAGAACCAAGTGTGACATCTAAATGATCAATGTCGATGTCTTCTTCTTCGTCTTCGACGTCATCGGATGCAAAGAAGTCATCATCGTCATCAGCGTTCTCATCGAAGGAGATTTTTGATTCATCAAATTCTTCTTCCTTATCTTCTTCGTCTTCCTCATCTTCGTCTGTGGTTAAGACTTCAATTTCGTTTTCAGCGAAGAAAGCGACGAGTTTTTCGACTGCATCGTCATCTAATTCATATTCGTTTAAAGCATCATATATTTCACTTTGGTTGATAAAACCATCTTTTTTACACTTTTTTAAAAGTGCTTTTTCCACTTCTTCTAAGGTTTTGATTGATTCATCACCTTTCTTTTTGGTGGCTTTGGTTGCTTTCTTTGCGGCTTTGGCCTTCTTTGGTTCTTCGAGTGTTTCTGTGGCTTTCTTTCTGCCCATACTATTTTCCTCCCTCTTTTTTCTTGTTTTCTTCTTCAATCTTTCTCATTTTGCGGCGATTGTATTCCGCGAGGATACGCGCTTTTTCCATTGGATCCTTTCCATTCATGGATGCTTCAAGGGTATCCTTTTCAAATATTTTGTCTTTCTCCTCTTCAATAGAAGAAAGTAAGTTTTCTAATAATTCAGGTGTGCACTTTTTGTTGTGCATTTCTTCAAACGACATATCCACGACTTCTCTCACTAACGAATCTTTATTTTCTAGTTCGCTCATTTCTAATGAGGACATGATGTCGTGCATATTGAATTCATCATGAATCTTTGCGTAATCAATGACGTAATTAGCAACTTCGCGATAAACATCATCGTAAAAGGCTCCTACATTTTCTTCATAGAAGTAAATGGCGTCTTGGTTATTGAGCATTTGATACAACAACTCACGTTCCGCAAGAGCAAGTCTTCTGAGAACTTTTCTTTCTGGATGGAAGTCACGGATGACGAGACTTGGATCGACGTTTTGTTGTTTAGCTTCCACTCTTGCTCGCTTGAGCAAATCACGAATGGCTTGAACTTCAAATCCAGTAACTCCAGATAACTTAATAAGATAAGAATCTAACTCTAACTGACTCTTGATATCCAATAGGATAGGAATGAATTGTTTAATAAGAGCTTTCTTGGAATCTAAGGTTGTTAATGGGTTGGTGTTTTTGAAGTAATTTAATGCAAAGTCGATACGGTTAACTAAGTTATTCACATATCTCCTTAATGCTTCTTCACCATCTTGGTTCAAGATTTCATCAGGGTCTTTTGGACTGTTTTGGTTATCAACAATACGAACATTAATTCCCGCTGCGGCAAGTGCTTTACTGGCTTCCATCATGGCTTTTTGGCCTGGCAAATCGCCATCAAGACAAAGTCTTACCTCGCAGTTCAAGCTTCTGAGCATTGTGATATGTTCTTTTGTTAACGCAGTGCCCATTAAAGCGACTGCATTATCAATTCCTATTTTTCCTAATGCAAATACATCCATGAAGCCTTCACAAACATAGACGTATCCGTTTAATTTGGCTTTTTCTTTAGCGATATGGTAGTTGTATAAGACGTTAGATTTATGAAATAAATAGGTTTCAGGAGAGTTAACGTATTTGGCTTCTGTACCATTTCCTAATCTTCTCGCACTATATCCGATGACATTTCCATCAGCATCGCAGATTGGGAAGATGACTCTACCCGCACTCTTATCGACATAGTTACCATTGCTAAGAACAGCAATTCCAATATCATCAATGGTTTTAAGTGAGTGGCCTTTACTTTGTAAAAAGTCACATGTTGCCTTACCATCTTTAAAGGAATAACCAAGTCTATACTTCGCACGGCATGCTGCATCGAGGTGACGGGTTTCGAAATAATCTAAACCTTCTTTACCTTCTTCAGTGTTAAGCGCGTATTGATAATAAATGGTCAAATCGTTTAAGGCTTTTAATAAAGGAACTTTCTTTTCATCAACAGGTTTTTGTTTTACAAAGCCTTCAAGTCTTGGATCGACAAAGCCATTGATTTCCGCGACTTTCTTTAGAGCTTCAAAGTAGCCGATTTTTTCATAACGTTGGACGAAATTAATTTCGGTACCACCAAAACCACAGACCCAGCACTTCCAAATTCTCTTTTCAGGGTTCACTGAAAGGGATGGGTTATTGTCATCATGGAATGGACATGGTGCCCAATAGTTTCTGCCTTTTCTTGTGAGATGGATGTATGAGGAAATAACCCCAACCATGTCGCTGTGGGCAAGAACATCTTTCGTTAATTCATCTAATCTGGTATCAATCATATAACTTTGTTATACACCTACTAATGAAATACTAATTATTTACTAATAGAAAATCTTAACGGATAAGTATTTTCCGAGTTCGCTAATTGGTAATCTGACTTGTTGCATAGTGTCACGATCACGGATTGTAACAGCATTATCTTCGAGAGTTTCGAAGTCCACTGTCACGCAGTATGGAGTACCGATGGCATCTTGTCTACGGTATCTCTTACCAATACTTCCTGTATCGTCATAAACGACACTCATGTATTTGCAAAGAATGGCTTCGATTTCTCTAGCCTTTTCTTCGAGCTTTTTACTTAATGGTAAAACGGCGGCTTTATATGGAGCGACTGCTGGAGCTAAATGCATAACGATACGTGTATCATTATCGCCAACAGCTTCTTCGTCGTACGCGTCGCATAATGTCATTAAAACCAAACGGTCTAAACCGACTGATGGTTCAATACAGAATGGAACGTACTTTTCATTGGTTTCTGGGTCTAAATATTCTAAGGATTCGCCACTATAAGACATATGTCTTTTTAAGTCATAGTCAGTTCTATCGGCGATGCCCCAGACTTCACCCCAACCGAATGGGAATAAATATTCAATATCAGTTGTCGCTTTGGAATAGAAAGCTAATTCCGCTTGTTCGTGATCACGATAGCGCAAGTTTTCTTGTTTAATTCCTAAGTCGGCGACGAATTGTAAACAATGTTTCTTCCAATAATCGAACCATTTGAGGTCTTCACCTGGTTTGCAGAAGAATTCCATTTCCATTTGGTCGAATTCACGTGTACGGAAGGTCATTTGGCCGGGAGTAATTTCATTTCTAAATGCACGACCAACATTACAAATACCTAAAGGTAATTTCTTTCTTGTTGTTCTAACAACGTTTCTAAAGTTAACGAACATACCTTGAGCGGTTTCTGGTCTTAAATAGACAACAGCTTTGCTGTCTTCAGTGACACCGATATGTGTTTTGAACATCATATTGAATTGACGGATATCGGTGAAATTTTCACTACCGCAGTTTGGACATGCGACGTGATTATTGCGGATGAATTCCATCATTTGGTCATTATTCATACCGTTAACGTCTGCTTCTGGGAATTGAGCTTCGATTAATTGGTCGGCTCTGAATCTTTGTTTACATTTCTTACAGTCAATAAGTGGATCGTTGAATGTAGAAACGTGTCCTGTGGCTTCCCAAACTTTTGGATTCATTAAAATGGCTGCGTCGATACCGACGTTCATTGGACATTCTTGAACGAATCTCTTCCACCACATCTTACGGATATTCATTTTTATTTCGCTACCTAATGGGCCGTAATCCCAGGTATTGGATAAACCACCATAAATCTCACTACCTTGGTAATAGTAGCCAGAGACGATTAAATGGTTACATACTTTATCAAATTCAAATTTACTCATATAGTAACCTCCAAAAAAGCGTGCTCAAATAGTATGCTTGCAAAAAAGCACATTGTCAACACATTATGAGTGTATTTTTTTATTATTTACTTAGTAAGCAGAGCAGCGCCTTTAAGCGACACTCCGTAGGAATCTTTTATAAATTCAAAGAATTTATTAAGTATAACCATGGCGTTTTCTTTGCTCACTTCAAAGGTAGCGTGCGCCATGTCAGGCACCAAGAAAGCGGAGCGAATAAGTAACATTTGTTCTTTATTCAAATCCTTTTCCGTGTCTGGTTCTATGCAGTTTTGACAAATGAATCCACCATCAGCAAAGGAGAATGTAACAATGCCTTGTTTGGATCCGCAGAACACACAATGATTAACTTCGAATTCGTATCCGGTTTCTTTGAAAACCTTCGCGAAATATGCGAGCAAGATGGGCCAAGGACTTTCTGCGGTCTTCATACAAATAACTGCAGACATCAAAGAATTAAAAATTCTTTCCTTTTCTTCATCTTGAACTAATGTCTTAGTGATTTCCGCCATCAACATCAAACTGACTAGATAGTCATAGCTATTTGATACTTTCATCGGATTTTCAATGATTGAAGCCGATTTTAAAACAGGGTGTTTGTAGTTTCCTTCGTTTAATTCAATGTCTGCAACGGCTAATAGGTTGTTTAAGGCCGAATTCTTACTTTTTGGATCAAGGATACCTTTCGCCAAAAAAGTCATCTCACCTTGTTCATTTACCGCATCGATGATTGCGTCTTTTTCTTTATAGGGTGTTATTGATAGAATAACGACTTTCATTTTGCTTATTTTTTGTATTTATATCCGTACGTTTCAAGAGATTTTTCATCATCTCTCCAGCCTTCTTGGACTTTCACAAAGAGTTCTAAGAAGACATGTTTATGTAATAAAACTTCAATATCTTTTCTCGCAAAGGAGCCGATGGCTTTGATTCGTTTGCCACCCGCACCGATGACAATGCCTTTTTGGCCTTCTTTTTCCACGATAATGCTAGCGCGAATGTGAATTGGATTTTGTTCCCATTCAATATTTTCCATATAGATGGCAATGGCGTGAGGGACTTCATCACGTAAGTTTCTTAAAACTTTTTCACGAATAATTTCCTTAATTTGGAAAACGGCGTCTTTATCTGTCACTTCTTCAGTGGAATAGTAAGCTGGTCCTTCTGGGAGAAGTTCAATGATTTTATTTAATAATGTGTCGATGTTAAATTTCTCAGTAGCCACAGTATCAATGAATGTTGCACCTGGAACTTTTTCAGCATAAATCTTTTTAAGATTTTCGACTTTGTCTAATCTCGCTTCATCAATTTTATTGAAAACAATGATGAGTGGAGCGTTATTGATATCTAAATGGGAAAGGATGTATTCATCGCCAGGTCCGAAAGGAACAGAGGCGTCCACCACTAAGATATTGGCATCAACGTCATGAGCAGCGCCATAGGCCATATTGTTCATTTCTTGGCCGAGTCTTTCTTTTGGCTTATGAATACCTGGAGTATCAGTGAAAACAATCTGCACACCGTCAGCGTTATAAATGCCTTTTATCGCATTACGTGTGGTTTGAGATTTATCAGTAACGATACTAACTTTCTGATTTAAAATGCCATTCAACAATGTTGACTTGCCAACATTAGGACGGCCTAAGATAGCAACAAAACCGGATTTCATTATTTATTTAGATCCTTTGGGGAGAAAGCAAATGGTAAAAGTTCCACTGCATTTGTTTCTTTAACATCACCTTTTAAGTTACTCATATAAATAGGAGCATCTTCAGGCATGAGTTCGCTGATGACTTGTCTGCATGCACCACATGGGGAACATGGTTCTTCTGTATCAGCACAAAGTGCTAAGGCGGCGATATCGTCTTTCTTGTATCCGTTCATATATGCATGATAGATTGCGTTTCTTTCAGCGCACATGCACATTGAATAAGCGGAGTTCTCAATGTTAGCTCCAAGGAAAACTTTTCCGTCTTTAGTTAAAACAGCAGCGCCCACTTTGAAGTTGGAATATGGGGAATAAGATAATCCACGCGCTTCTTTTGATTTTTCGATTAATTGTTCTTTTGTCATTTTAGTTCTCCTTTGGAGGCAATATCTCATCTTGTAATTTAAACATCACTGCCTCGTCTTCTTTTGTCATGTGGTCATAGCCTAATAAGTGCAATAATCCATGAACGAATAAGAAAGATAATTCTCTTTCTAATGGGTGACCATACTCTTCCGCTTGGGCTTTGGCTTTTTCGACACTGATATAAATATCGCCAAGAGGAACTGGGTCATTACCATGGAGCTTCTCATCTCGCTGTTCATCACCATCGAGGAATGCGAAGGAGATAACATCAGTGGGACGATCAACGTTACGATATTCTCTGTTTAATTGGTGAATGAATTTGTTATCCACTAAAGTGACACTCAAAATAGCCTCACAACTTAATCCTAAATGATTAAAAGTCTTTTCGAGTAAACAAAGATAGATATCTTCGTATTTTTCAAATCCAGAAACTTGTGAATCGAAATCTAATTCCATGGGCTATTATAATAGCACACTAAATTATTTATTACTAATCATTTTCTTTGTGGGAATTGATGGAATTGCTGATTTTCACTTTAACAATGTTAAATTCTTCAATTCGATCTCCGAATGAGAAGAGGTCCTGTAGGGTTCTTAAGATAGCTACAGAAATACATGCGTAAAAGATGACAAATGGAAGAGAAGAAAGCCCGCATAAACGCATGGTCAAAAGAGCCACCAAAACGATGATTCCAGCGTATAAATAAGCACATGCTAATTTGACATAGCTATAGTTATAAGCTTTGTCGTGTAAAACTTTAACTTTACTTTGTAAGTCTTGGCCATCTTCTGCATTATCAAGGTTTTCTTCAAGCTCGATAATCTCACCGTTTTTCGCTTTTAGCATTGGTGTGATTATTAACCATTCAAAAACCGCGATGACAATTGGAGCCAACACTAGCATTGCGTTTCTAATGTCGTTGAGTAACACTACTGCGCTTAAACCGAGAAGAATAACAAACAAGAGAATGAGATTCATAGGAGTAGATAACGCTAGTTTCTTATAGTTCTCAAATCTCGTTAAATATTCGCGGTATCCTTTTAAAGGAAGATTGCTATCAGAGAAGAAGAATTGATCTAATTTCTTCATTAATTGATAAGTAAGAGCTTTCATTAAAAGTTCGATTAAAATCGCTGCAATTAAAAATGCTGCAGGTATATAGATAGGCGTTCCATCTTTTACAAAGTAAATACCAACCGCGGTTAACGCTGCAACGACAACTTGGATGATTCCTAAACCGATACTAATTCCAAGCTTGATAGGCGCGGGTTGTTTATACTCGCATGGTTTCTTCTCAAAACTTTCCGTCATTAATCCAGTTCCGTCCCATATTTGAATGAACTTTTTAATTGGTAATGAAACGGCCCCTTTTCTTGGATCTAGGTAATAGACTCTCTTCCATTTGACTTTAGTCACTACCACTGCATGTTTAGCCCCATTTTTAAGCTCTAAGGACGCAATTAGGGGGAAAGAGGAGCAACTATTCAGCTCTTCTTTGTTATTCGCCTCAAAGGCGATGAAATTGATGCCATGGGTTTTTCCGATTTCTAATAAATCATTATAAGAATAGGCACCATGACTCTCATCCTGCGGTAAGAACAGATAGTTTTTATCTTTATTGAGATTAGCAAGAACCATCTTAAGACAGGCAAATCCGCAGTCGTCTTTTTGAATCTGTGGGATATAAAACATAAAGTACCTCCTACCAAACCAATAGGGGTCTTTTTACGTTTTAGTTACAAAAAACTTTTTGATAAAAGAAAAAGACTCATAAAGAGTCTTATTTTTTGAACATTTTTTTGAATTTAGCAAACAGGCCGTCATCTTTCTTCGCTTCTTTAAATCTTTGCAAAGCTTCTTTTTGATCTTTACTCAAGGATGTTGGAACCTTGATATCCAACTTCACATATTGATCGCCAGGCTTACCACTTCTAAGGTCTTTGACACCGCAACCCTTCATACGAAGGACTTGGCCAGGTTGACTACCTTCAGGAATTGTTAATGTCACATCTCCATA
>JAFZRR010000054.1 GCA_017619815.1 Bacilli bacterium
GGCATCTACCTCCATGCCGTTAGCATAAATCTTTCTTTTATCGGTATGTTTATTTTGATAGTGGACATTAACTTTTTTACCTTTGATAACTAATGAAATAGAGGCATCATCACTTGGGAAATAGTTTGTTGGTTCAATGACCAATTCATCACCGATTTGTGGTTTGATACCGAACATATCAAAGATAATCGCTTTTAATAAGGTGTTGCTACTTCCTGTATACCAGTCAGACATACTCTCTCCATCTATGCCTAATTCCTCATTGAAACCATATGAATTAGGCATAACGAAAGGAGAGGTTGTAACTTTACTATGTGTAATAGGAATTATTTTATAAATTTGTTCAAAGGCTTTTTTACCTTCTTTCATATTGAGGAGCGCTCTAGCGAAGAACATACCAGCATGGATGTATGTCGCGCCGTTTTCCGCGGTTCCTTTAGGAAGATTAACAATTCTTCCAACTTTATAAGCGTTAGATTTATCAAAGTATTTATCAAATGTTTGGATACCGTATTTGCTATCTAAGGCTTCAGAAGCTTTTAAGATATCGTTTTGATATTCTGGGTTTTCTTTTAATAATCCAGATAAGACAAAGAATGCATGGGAAGTGGCGCTATATCTGGACTGATGGTCAACATCATCAAAGCTACCGACATAGAAGGAACGGTTTTCGCCCCAACCATGAACGATTTTACGTACTCCTTCTCGTTCTATGATTCCGTTATCTAAAATACCTTTTTCCACTTTCTTAGCGATATCTAAGTAGTGAGGATCGTTTTTATCTTTAGTAATGTTTCTAATATCTTCCATCTCATTGAGATTTTGATATAAATGACAGCTTGCCATGATAGAAACACCGTTACCGAACTTACTCTCTTTACTAGCGCCTAATCCATCAACTGCATCGTTCCAGTCGCCATAAAGGGCTTTTAAGCAGTGGGTGTCTTCATCGATATTGCTAATTAAATAATTAATAATTTTCACTAAGTGGTCATAAACGGAATCTTGCATATCAAGAATCTTTCCGCCTTTACGGTCAATTAACTGACAATAACCACATTTTTCTTTTAATAAAGAATAGTCATTTGTGAACGCTAAATATTTATAGATAGTGGAAATAATCCATTGTCCTTGATCGATGAATTCTCTGTTATCTAGAAGTGGTTGATGACCTTTTGCTTCTTTGGCGTATTGTCTTGGTGCTCTTCCAGATGGGTCAAGATAAGATAAAGATTCTAAAATTTTCTTTCTCGCGTTTTCTTTATCCCAAAGTAAAGAGACTTCTAACATTTGATAAACATCTCTAATACCTAAAAGCATCAAAGATGAATTCTTTGTTTTAGAAGAATAATCAACTTGTTCCATAACACTAGATAGGAAGTTGTTGAATAATTCGTTATTTAAATCAGTATCTTTAAGTTCAGAGAAATGGATTTTCACATCTTTCTTCCCATCTCTTAGATTTTCCTTAAATAACTTATCGTTTGTATCTATGTCATAACTTTCATCTTTTGGTTGTTCTTCAAAAGAGATAGTGACTTGATAGTTACTTCTTAAATAATCATTAGGTTTGATATTTTTACTAACGATATCACCATAAACCGCCATATCGACGAATGAGGCACATGGTAAATGATTGACGAAGTAACCATTTCTTAAGTTGATGGATTGAGAGATAGAACGGTTCTTATCTCCAACATAATCCATTCTTCTAGTAGTGATATCTTTTTTATCGCCGTTGTTGGCTGATTTTAATAAAGCATAATTATTTAAGTGAACTTCCCTACTTAAGTCCTCTACTGCGCTAAAAAGGGCGTTTTCACCTTGAATGCGTATTGTCCTAAACCATTTGGTTTCTTCATCTTCTACTGAAGAATGAATAAGTAGTGGATTGAAGTAGAAAGATATATAGGCATCAACATCTTTCTTGGTCCTATTTATAACATATGTATTGAACAAGATTTTCTTATCTTGATTGATTGTCATTTTAACTGCAAATATCACGCCTTTTATTACACGTGTGTATAAAGCATATGAAGGTGTATATATCGTATATGTTTCATAATCTAATCCATATTCTGTATCCGCGTTGCCTAATATAGAAAAGACTTCATATTTTCCTTTATTCTTAATTGCACCATAAAAGTTAATATATGGTTCTTTTCCTTCAACAGTGGGTGGGATAAGGAAGAAATTAGATTGATTAATGGAGATATTACCAGAGGCATATGCCCATAAGGTTAAGCCATCCACGGTGTATGGATATCTTGAATCTCCGATAGGATTTCTAAACGCTAAAATGTTGCCGTTCTTTAAAAAGAAACATTGCTCATTTAAATAAGAACCAGGTTTCTTTTCTTTCTTGGCTTTTCTTGCTTCGGAGATAAAACGTAAGATTTCTTCCATATTTTTTAGATTTGTGAAAAATATTTCTACTACACCTATAATAAATTATTTTTTGACAAATAAATACAAAAATCTTCAAAATGAGTGAATTATTTAATTTTGTAAAAAAATATCACTTTTGCCTAAAAAGCCCTATAATTGAAATAGAAGAAGGACAAAGTTATGAAACTAAACAAGGGAAATATCTATCTTCCTAAAAATAGAAAAACTCAACCTGTAAAGTGGCTTTGCATATGCGCGCATCAAGATGATTGTGAAATCATGGCGATTGATGGAATTCTCAAAGGTTATTATTCTAAGAAGTATTCCTTCGCCTTAGTGGAAACTACAGATGGTGGTGGATCCGCGAGAACAGGAAAGTTTGCAAATTACACAGACGATGAAATGAAACAAGTTCGCGTAAAAGAACAACAAGCCGCTGCGGAAATTGGAAAATATCATTCCTTGTATATGCTTGGTTACACATCTAAAGAAGTAAAAGACAGAAATAATGAAGATATCGTTAATGACTATCTAGAAATCATCAAAGAATTAAAACCACAAGTCATCTATACTCATTCCGTCTTGGATAAACATCCAACCCATATCGGTGTGGTTATCAATGTCATCAAAGCATTAAGAAAGATTCCAAAGGAAGAACAACCAAAACTCTTCTACGGCTGCGAAGTCTGGAGAGGACTTGATTGGATTAGTGACGAAAGAAAGATTGGATTTGACGTCAGTAGAAACGAAAGACTTCAAAAGAAAATCCTCGATGTCTTCGAAAGTCAAATCGCTGGTGGTAAAGCTTACACAAAAGCCTCCATCGGAAGAAGATATCAAAACGCGACATATTTCCAATCTCATTCAGTCGATAGCTTCAAGATGATTAGCTATGCGATTGATATGAAGCCATTATTAAAGAATCCAAACCTCGGTGTTAAAGAATTCGCCTTATCATTCGTAGATGATTTAAGAAGCGAAATCAGCGACACAATCGGTGATTAATAATTTGACTATATGAAAAGACATCCCGTTCTCCCGAGATGTCTTTTTTGTTTGTTTTGAATTATAAAGTTGTGATTCTTGGATATGTGAACACACCTTTATATTTATTTGCGTTTTGACTATTTGTTCCGTAGTTAACACAGTGCATATGATAGGTGTTGATATGGAAGTTATATCCTTCTTGATAGTTATCGAAGAAATCTTCGTAATAAGAGATTTGGAATCCGTTGACAAATACCTTGCTACTCACGTTTCCAGTTACTGGATCTGCTTCAAATTCATAACGTATATACCAGTATGGAAGGTTAAATGTGTTATAAGCTTCTCTATATGTTTTTGTGCCATTTTTAACTATGGTTGTATCTGGATCGGCGAACTGCCATCCATCTGTTCCATAGTCTTTATAAGTAGTGAAGAATCTTCCGGAATATGAATAATTGCCATAAAGATCTTGGTGAATTCTATCTGGACTATCTTTACCTAATGGCTCGTAGTTGTCATTTCCGATATATGCATATTCCCAGTTTTCACCAACTTTATTGTTATCAGCATCGGTCATAAAGATTTCTGGCCAAACCGAATAATTGAAGTAATTATCTATTGCATTACCATATGCATTAACGGCTTGAGATATATTACCTAAGATAGTAGTGTTAATGCTGAATCTTGTGCCTAAATTAGATGAATATCTAAACGCTTGACCATTCCATCTATACCAAACATCGTCATGTCCGCCGTGACTTCCAGTTGAATAATTGTTTTGTGTGCTTCCTGGGTTATTTGTTAATTCCACAAAGTTATATCCCCAAACCTTTTTGCTAGATGAAGATCTCGCACTCCAAATATTGGAATTTTCATTGAAAATCATTTCGTTATCAATTGAACTGTCGCAAAGGCAGTTAAGAGTAATGGATTCGATATCAACACCGGTGGTTGTATCATCTGTATAAAGAATGAAATAGGCTTCATTATTTGCAACTTGGATTTCAATGTTACTTGTAACTAAATTTGCTTTATCAAAAACCATATCTTGCATAAGATAATCGGTCAACTTGTAGTATAAAGATGCACCGGTATATTTTATGGTCATTGATGTAAAACCATTAATTACGGAACGGTTATAAACCATGCCGTTATAATCATATACACCATTGTAGTTTCTCTTTTTGATATTACCTAATTTGTTGGAAACTGGTGTGTAGCCAATAAGATCAAATTCATTAGTTTTAACAGTAGCGGAATAGTAATAGCCGTAATCTTCTTCAGAGATTTCGGTATTTCCATCTAAAACCAATTCATGGTTAGTAGCTCTTGTGAGTTGCTTAACGATATTTGTATGTGCAAAAACAATCGCAGCAGTGGAGCCGATGGTCAAGAAACCCGCAACCGATAGTGTAAGTAGTGTTTTATTTTTCATAGATGTTTTATCGCTCTCTAACGCCCATATTATATAGGTGTATGTACGCGAAACTAAAGTAAAATTTAAGTTTGAACGAAATTTTCATATATTAAAAAAACTCTATTTAATCATATAAATAATAAATTCGCCATATGTTATCGCAAAGCGATAAATATTTTGTGCGTATGCATATATCTACGAATGCGCTGTTGCACGCATGCGCGTATGCGCACATAATATAATCAGCAAAAATAACACAAACCGCGAAAAGCAATTGATCCCCAAATCTTTGTGTTATGGTTCATATTCTAGGAGGAAAAAATAATATGAAAACCGCAACAAAAATTTCTTTAATCGCCACAATCTCAACCTTAGCATTAGCAGGTACAGCTTTTGCTGCATGGGAATTCAACGAATCCGCAAATGCAAATGCAAATTCGAACGTCGCTATCACAGCTGACACAAGTGTTGGTACACTCGTTGTTAACCCAAGCGCAATCTACTTAACATTGGACCAAGACTTAGCAAATCCAGTTTTCACAAGTGTTAACTACAACAATAGTGAAAACGCAGTTGCAAATGCTGACATCATCACATCTCTCGAACTTACATATACAGGTTCTGCAAAATCCAATGATGTTAGTGACGTCACATTAAGTGTTGTTCTTACAGTTGACCCAGCTATCGCCACATACGTTACAGTTTCTGGCGGTGACACAGTTCCAGCAGGCACAAATAATGCAAATGTCAAAACATCAACATACACACTCCCAACACTCGCTTGGGCATCAGGCAAAAAGCCAACAACACAAGCTCAATATGATGCAATGATTGAAAATTTAAACGGAAAACAAATCACATTCGCATTCAGCGCAACAGTTGGTGAATAATTAATAAATTAATTGAAAGAATAGCAAAGAATAAATAGATTATGTCAGGGTTAACAGTAATTACGATAATTACCCTGGCGGTCGTATCTTGTTTAGACTTATCTATCATAATTCTCTCTTATCACTTTATTCTTAAAAGCGCTAAGCGATTAACAGCCTCTGGCGCTTTGGATGAAGAATTCAAGAAAGAGGAAGAAGACAATAAAAAACCACATAAGAAAGCACTCAACATTGCTTCTCAAGTAGTGTCTGGTGTCATCTGTGTGGGACTCATCACTCTCGCATTGGTCTCGGGGATATACCGTGCAAGAGGTGATAACTTTGTAGCAAACAATCGTGCATCCTTCGCCATCGCGACAAATTCCATGGATGGATATATCGATGATGACTATAAGGACATGCTTGTCCAACAATACATATCATATTATGAAGTTGATCAGTCGACCGCTGAGAAGAAACTAAAGAAAGACCAATTTGAAGTTGGTGACTTTCTCACTTTCAACGTTGTCAAAGCTGATGAAGAACTAGTTCAATATGATGTTTATGGCTATAAGAACGCCAAAGGCAAAATCATCACCCACCGTTTAGTGGGTATCAATGAAGATGGAACATTAAAGTTCCGTGGTGATAACGCTCCTGGTGTTGATACAAAAGTAAACCGCGAACAAGTCTTATACCGCTATAGGGGAAATAATGCTAAGCATATGGGTTTAGCAATACTTTTCTTTGGTTCTGGATACGGCATATACGTCATATTCGCGGCTATTGCTATATTTGCAGTAACCGATGTCGCTATCTATAAGTGGGAAAAGATTAAGAAGAATAGACTTCAACAAATTGGTTTATACGTAGAAAAGAAAAAGAAGAAAGATGGCAAATAGAAAAATTAAAATCATTTCGCTTATAACTATGTTAACGCTATCTATTGGCGCGTCTTTCTCCATTGCCTACGCATCATGGGAATTTAATAAATCTGATAACGCCAGTGAAGTATCAAATGTCGGTGTTACCAATTGGGGTTTCGCACCAATCGATAGTGGAAACACAATCATCGTTGATGAAAATGGTAATGTCACAATCAAAGACGAAGATGGAAATGTTGTTCCTGCTGAAGCAGAAGTTACATATCCAGATGGAACCACAGTTAACACAAATGGTGGAACTGTTGAAATTGATATTGGTACAAACGAAAATGGTGATCTTGTTGTTACCGACTATGTCGCAACAGATATTAATGGTAATTCAACTTGGAGCAGTGGTAGCTCATCAGTATCATTCCCAGAAACCATTATTATCAATGGACAAGAATATCCTGTTGTTTCTATTAATACTCCTGTTTCAATTTCTGCAAGCAATGGTGTTATTTGGGCAAACAATTCTTGTTCAATCACAGTACCAGAAGGCTACGTATCTATTTGCGATGATGCATTCCAAAACGTTAATGCTTCAACCGGTTTCTTAAGCGGAAGCACAACATTTACATATTCATTACCAGCTTCGTTAGAGTATCTTGGCAACCACGCAATTAAGATGAATGTTGCCGGTGGATCTGTAGTTGTTAATTATGCAGGCACGAAGGCGCAGTTCCAAGCGCTCGCAAGTGCATCCGCTAGTGCATATACAGGTGGAGGCACGTATTGCTTCTTTACCGCAGCGAACAACAATACATGTACAGTCACATGTAGCGATGGATCGTTAACTTGTAGACAAAATGGAACTATTTCTTAAACAAAAATATCTCCAATAATCACGAAAAATTAAATAGCACCCCAAAAAGGTGCTTTTTTTGATGAAAAATATTCAACAAAATGATTTTTAAGTAACTTCTACACGTGTACGCGTATTATTTTTTACTTTAAATATTGCGCGTGTGTGCAACGTGTGATAAATTATATACAACCGGGAGTGTTTCCCGTTCAAAAACACTAATTAATTGTTAGTAGAAAGGAGAACAGCTCATATGACAAAATTAATGTCCATTATCGTTGGTGGTGCGTTAGGTTTAACTTTAGCAGCATCAGTTGGCGCAGGTATCGCTGTTGGTAGTAATAGAGAATTTAATGAAGCACAAGCCGTATCTTCTTTCACGTGGGATCTTTCAAAGAACTCTTATAACAGTAGCAGCACTAGTTCAAAAATCACTTGGTCTAACAGTTATGCAAAAATGACTTCTGAGCAAAACGTTTCAAAAACAAAAGCAAACAATTATATTCCAGCAAGTGGAAATTCTTATACCAAGACACGTATGTATAATGGCTTTAAGTTTACTCTTTCCTCAACTGCCAATTATGTTGTTACTAAAGCCGTTTTCACAACTGAAAACAATTCTTATTCAACCGCTTTTAAGGGTTGCACATGGACCAACGCTACCGTTACTTCAAGCGGGACAACAGTTACAGTTACTGCAACAGATAGCGCTCAGCCAATTTATGCTTTGATCAACGCAACAATTTCGCTAACTAAAGTCGTCGTTACTTATGACAATCCATCTTCTGGTTTTGTCAAACTAGATAAAAGCCCAGTGTATGTAAATACAGATGGCGATGGTGTTACTGTTACAGCCACACCAAAGAACATAAGTTCTCCAACATACTCTTGGACTACTTCAAATTCTAATATCACTTTAGAAAATGCAACTTCTCAAACAGTTACAATTAAATCAAGTTCTTCAACAGCAGGCAGCGCAACCGTTACTTTAACAGTCGGAAGTATTACTAAAACAATTGCAGTTAATATCATTGCTCCATATACAGTTGCTGAAGCAATGTCTGAAATTGATACCAATACCTATTCAGAAAACAAATATGTAAGTGGTACTATTTGCCAAATCGATTCATACAACTCTACTTATAAGAGTATTACATACTGGATTAGTGATGATGGAACCACAACCACAAAGATGCAAATCTATAGTGGTAAAGGTTTAAACAATGCTGATTTCTCAAGTATGTCTGATATTGTTGTTGGTGCTCAAGTTACAGTATTTGGAAACATTAAAAAATATAACAGTACTTATGAAGTTGATTTAAATAACTTCCAAACAAAGTATTTCTTGAAAACTGTTACTGGCATTTCTATCTCTGGAAGTTTAACTAATACGTTGTATTCCGATGGTGGTCGTTGGAATCCTGCTGGTTTAACAGTTACAGCGACACATAACGACAACACAACACTTGATGTTACAACCGGTGTTACATGGAGTTACAATCCAGCCGCTCCTGCATCAGGAGTTACATCCGTGGTTGTTACCGCAACATACGAAGGATTCACAGCATCCAGTTCAGCACAAAGTGTTACTGTTGCTACAACTCCATATATCAATGGAACAGCTTATAAAATGTTCTTCTACAACACAGTTAAAGAAAGTAATTATTATTTCACAGGTTCTATGGGAACCGGAAATCAACAATATTACGGCACAACAAGCACAACAAAATCCGAAGGTGTTGACGTTTTCTTTGAAAATCACACTGGTGGTGGCCAAAATATTTACTTCATGAATGGAACAACAAAGAATTACTTCTCTGTTGTTGAAAGTTCTAGTTCTGGATCAACTCACTACAACTTCAACTTTGCTGCATCTGTTCCAACCAATCCTTGGTTATATAACGGAAACACAATGGTTTATGAAGTGAATGGTGTTGACTATACTTTGGGCACAAAAGATTCATTTACAACATTTGATGCCTTTGTCGCAACACTCACTTCACAATATGCTGTTCAATTTGAAACCACTGACGCAATTACTGCTGAAGCATTTGCGACAAGTTTCTTAGCGAATATGACATGTGATGGAACGGGCGCAACTGCTCCAACATATGCTTCTGGATATTCCTGGGCTGACTTCCAAGTTTTATTCAATCAACTTGACAGCACTGAACAATCTTCATTACAAAGTGCAACCGCAAATGAAAACGGTACAACAGTGGAACAAGCGATGGCGAGATACGACTACGTCGTTGCTAAGTATAGTTATCACAATTTCATCAATCGTACCATTAGCAATTCTTCCAATAGAATGATGGGTATTATTGATAACAATAGTGTGGTGCTTATTACTGTAGTTTTAGGTCTATTAACCGTTACATCATTCGCAGCATTCTACATGCTCAGAAAAAGAAAATTAGATTAATTCCTGACATTTGATATCAAGTGTCGTTTAGTAAAAGGGGGTAAAGCGTTCATACAAGCTCGTGTGGGCGCTTTAGTTTTTTTATTGAGATTTCTATCGTCGCTTTTGAAAACGTTTTCCAAAACGCTTAAAATAATGATATGAAAAAAGTGATATTCACCAACGCCAAACACATATTCGAAGAAGGAAATTGTTTTACTAATTCCGAACTAAGAGATGTGACTATTAAAGTTAATCCAAATATTAGATACCAAAAACATCTTGGTTTTGGTGGTGCTCTTACTGATGCGGCATGTATCTCTTTTAA
>JAFZRR010000010.1 GCA_017619815.1 Bacilli bacterium
ATTGGGTTAGCACTTGATCTATTAATGAAGTTATAGAATTGGGTGTATTTTCTACATAAGAAGTCATATCTCGCCATGGCTTGTTCAACGATGGTACCATTTTCATTCGCATCAGCGTAACGTAATGCTTGTTTGTGATCGCTTGCAACATTAGTGTAAAGTGTTTCAAGTTCTGCCCAAGTTCTAGTTAATGTAGGTGCGGTAGCACCATTGTTATTACAAGTAATACTACTTAAGAAATCAGTCGCGAATTGTTCAGCGGTATAGATTTCAATTGTTTTTGTTGTTTTTCTATAGAAGTTAATTGGACAGTTGTTATTAGGGCCTGAATAACCAGTGAACTCTGTATAACTGTCATAATATTCTAGATAAACACCGTCAGGGCTATACATGTTGAATCCGGTTTGTGAACCATTATTAGAAACAGACCATGTATTGTTTGCGGTACTTGCTGTACCATTTGCGTAAATGTTGTAATAGGTTTTTGTTCCACTGACATTCTTTTTACCATATAAGTAATCACCATCATTTTCGAATGTTAGTGAAAATCCGTCTGAACCACCAACTGTCCAAATAGGCATGCCATCGGTTACAGTAAGAATACCATCGGTAACAACTCCATCTACAGGAGTTAAATAATAAGATGCCTTGATAGTTTTTGTTAAAACATGTGTTGAGGTAGAGCTCCAGTTTTGTTGAGCGGCAATAATAACTTCATCGCCTGGTTTAACACCATCGGTAGCTAATTCAAACACTATTTCAGTGTGAGAGCTACTTCCACCGGTAACTGTAACTGTGCATTCACCATAAACGCCGTTATGAGCAGTTGCTCTAATTACAGCGTTGCCTGCTACGTGAGCAGAAACAACGCCACCAGAGACAGATGCAACACCTGAATTACTAGAAGTCCATGTAAGAGCCATGTTTGTGGCATTACTTGGTAAGACTGTAGTTGATAATAGTTGTGAATGACCAGCTTCTAATGAAAGAGTGGCTGGAGAAACTGTAACGCTTGTAACCGCAACATCATGGCTTGCATCAAACGAAGCGATGTTGTCACTTGTTGGATTTGCAGAGCCTGTGGCTGTACTGCTATAAGAGATAACACTTCTATTGTCACTTGCTAATGTTGATCTTCCCCAAATATATTCAGCCCATTCTGGGAAGTCGATGAATGGATTTCTGTTGTTTGTGTAGTTCTTAAATAACAAGTTATTTCTGTGAATTTCCCATTCATCTGGTGGGTCTAATCTGTTCCATGCGAGCAAGTCACGGAGAACACCCATATAACCTTGTTTTGATGTAGTCGCGTCATATGATGATGAACCGTTTGGATCACTTGTTCCATCGTAAAGTGTTAACCATGGGTTATTTGCATCAATACCATCAGAATCACTGCCAGATAAGTAGTTATATCTAGCGGCCATATAGAAGATGATTCTTGCGATATCGCCTTTATCGCTATCTTGTGGTTCAAAGACTGTTCCTGAACCAAATGTCGCGGAATAACCTTTAAGGTTGCCGCTTAAATAGTTATATGAACTACCAGCGTCAGAATAGCTGTTGTTCTTATTAACGAATCCGTAGAATAAGTTGCCATGATAGTCAAAGCCATTAACGTAACCATTGCCTGCTAACAAGTGCATTGGGTCACCACGTGCGCCACCACTATTAGATGAATCGTCGTCGCTACCCATACCATGGGATTTTGCCCAGACGTGTTCGCGGTTAATACCCCAACCGACTTGTGTGTGGTCACCATAGGCTCTAACTTGGTTATCGGCATCTCTATTTACATATAAAGCGTGCAAGTATGGATTATTTTTACCAGAACCATATTGATATCCAGTAATTTTGTTTGTGGAACTATTATAAGTTCCATATGTTGTGGTTGATGCAGGAGACTTAGCCCAGTCTCTATCAGCGATTTCATAGATTTTCCAGATGTCGCCACCATAGTTATAATCATATGAATAGTATTTTTGGCCATTCTTAAGAATTGGCTTTAAATTTTTTAATAAATTTGTGCCTTGAAGTTCGTTGGCACTTTTTCCGTTTAGAGAACTGTAATAGTTTCTGATTTCCGCTTCAGTGCAGTCGTTTAAATCAATTGTGGAAGGCAAAGATGATAACGAATATGCTTCCGCGCCTTTCATAACCTTGTTTGCGGAATTAGCAATAATCGCACCAGAAGCGCCCAATAAACCCAAAATTGAAACGATGAGTAATTGTCTTTTCATATGCCCTTATTGTATACCTGTTTATAAATATTCAAAAAACATTTTGTTTTAGTTTACTTATACTTAGGAAACAAGACAAAAGAAAAACGGACCTTTCGATCCGTTATCTTAATTTTATTTGAACTATTCAGCTTTTTCTTCTTCAGGCTTAGCTTCTGGTTCAGCTTCCACTGGTGCTTCTTTGATTTCAATCTTTTCTTCTTTTGGTTCTTCGACTGGTTCAACTTCAGCATCAACGACGATCTTTTGTTCTTCGATGGATTCTTCTTTAAGTTCTTCCGCTTCTAATTGGGCTAAACGTTGTGCACGTCTCACATTCTTTTCGTAATCTCTATCAACTTTGTTAGAGAATAAGATGAGCACGACCACTGCACTAACAGCGGCGATTGCTAAGATGATTAAGCCCCATCCGAGGAAGTCTAATTTGAATAATTCTAAGATTTTCGCATTGGCTTTAACTAAGTCTGGATCTTCTGTGGAAATTGGAAGATGTGTCGCGATTAAGCCTAAAACGATATAGGTTAAACCCCAAATACCCACGAGACCGACTAAAATGTACCATACAAATTCGAATGGATGTAATGGGAGTTTCTTTTGTGTTTTCTTCTTACTTGGATCTTTAATCTTTTTCATGAGTATACCTCTTCAAGCTTATGCTTGTTTATTTTCTGCTTCTTTCTTTTGGGAAATTTCAACCATTTCCTTGAATAACTTTTCGTAAATCTCTTTCCATTGTGGTTCGAGTTTTGCGACATGGTCGCTTAAGCGACGGTTGATGTCGTTAAAGATTTCTTGGAATGATTTGTTATCTCTTCTATCTCTGCGGCCTTCTGTCATTTCGATAACTTTGTTAACATCATCTAATAAGTCTAATGTTTCGTTATCTGTGTTGTGGGCGTGAGCACGGCTAAATCTAATTAAGCTAGCCATCTTGCTGATTTCATTTTGAACGATGAAATTGGATTGAGGTGTAGGTTGTCCTTTGGATTCTGACATAACCTTTTGGAATTCCGCAAATGATTTTTCGAATTCTCTCATGATTAACATCGCGAAAATGCTTCTAGTTAATCTTTCGTCAATGGCGACTAATTTTTCCATATCTTCTTCTGCACTATTTTGTTGTCTAGCGTAGTTGATATAGCCAAAGAGGATGTCTCTAATGGATTCTTGGATACCGACGATTTCATCAAAGATTTTGATGTGTTGTGTGTGATCGACACGGATTTTGCCATCTTCTGTGACTTTGATAACTGTGTTGTCATCGCTATAGAAATCTTTAATAACTTCGTTAAGACGTTCTTTGATTTTGTCACCTTGTTCTTTATTGTTTTCAAAGAAGTTGCCTAAAGCACTACCTTGACCGATACCGGTTAAAAGAACGTTTTTTCTGGTATCGTAAATTTGTTTGGTGTGTTCTCTATCAATGGTGTATTCCACGGTGTCTCTCAAGTTTAAGAGATAATGATAGATATTGAAGATGTATTGATTCATTGCGTTTAACATAACTTTACTTTTCTCCTTTCAATACAAGCTTGTCTAATTTATAGACGCGTGACACTGTATGTTTCGCATATTTCTTCACGCTCGGATAGGCATGCGCCATACAGTAACTATGTTCGTGGAACTTTTGGAACATTGCGATATCGTTTCCACTATCGCCTATGACATATACGTCATCTGCGGGTATGTTTGCGATTTTGCAATATTCTTCAAGGCCTTCACCTTTGTTGCATCCTTTTGGTGTTAATTCATTAACAATCAAACTCCAAGAAGATTCAATCTGTGGGAAGTTATCACGAAGTTCTTTGTTAATCTCTTTACTAAGAGTGCCTTTTTTCTTCCCCATACCGAAGAAGGTCATAACTTTATAAACTTTACCATTTTTCATAAGATCTAGGAATAATTCATTAGAATTTTCACAAGGTTCTCTATATTTGAATTGTCCCCAGTACCACATATGGTAGAAGATTTGAAAGAACAATTTTGCTCTTCCTGTGTTATAAGTAACACAAGGATGTCCTTTCGCGGTGATAAGATAACCAATTGGTTTATATTTCTTATCGATTTTTTCAAAGATTGTTTGAAGCTCATCGTTTGGCATCCAAACATCCTTCACTAGTTCACCATTATACACGGTATTCGCGGATGTGCACGCCATAACGTCAAATGGACGTTCGATTTCTTTTTTTAATCTTTCAACGAACTCTAAACTTCTCGATGTGATTAAGACGACTTTATTTCCGGCGTCTATCCAGTGACGTAAAAACTTCACATTTCTTCTAGAAATGCAACGTCCAACTTGCTTCGGATAAAACAAGGTTCCATCTAAATCGCACGCGAGTAGCTTAGGCATATTATGTATTATACACATATGTATACGTATTTTTCAAAAGAAAAAGCGAGCTCTTATGAACTCGCTCTATCAATTGTAATTTGATTTATTTAATTGGGTTCTCCGCTTGGATGACACCATAACCACCATCACGTCTATTGTAAACGACGGAGATTCTGTCATCTTCTTTATCTAAGTAGAGGAAGAAGTCATGACCCAATGCTTGCATACGGGTAATTGCTTCTTCGATATCCATAGCTTGTAAATAATATGATTTGGCTCTGACAATAACGTCTTTTTCTTCTGGTTCTTTTTCCGCTTCTAATTGTTCGAAATTAATGGATTCCGCTAAAGACATTTTATTGTTGCTACGGTCCATACGGGTTTTGATTTTTCTCATTTGACCTTCGAGTTTATCAACAGCAAGATCAAGTGCGGCGTATAAATCTGGATTTACTACTTCTGCACGAAGTGGCATTTGAGGCAAGAAGATTGTAATTTCAATCTTTTGGTCTTGGTCGTGCGCACTGCAGACGACACGGCAGTCTACTTCATCATTGATGAGGAAGTATTTGTCCATCTTCTTTAACTTCTTTTCGATGGCAGCCGAAATCCCTTCGGTAATCTTGATGTTTTTTCCGGTAATTTGGTACTTCATATGTTATCCTCCCTTCCCAAACTCAGAGAGCTATATCATCACCTATATTATAAAACGGAATTAATCAAGATTTCATTATTTCCTTAAAGATTTTTACTAAAGAAAAAGGTGCTTGTGTGCACCCTTATTTTAATAGTTGTTTGATTTGTTCAACCTTATCGAGTTTTTCCCAAGGAAGATCGAGGTCAGGACGACCGAGATGTCCATAATTTGTTAAGTCTTGATAGCGGAAACTTGGATGGGTCAAATTGAAGTTTTTAATGATCATTCCAGGTCTGCAGTCAAATAACCTATTTATGATTTCAAGAATCTTAGTATCACTATACTTTGCGGTGTGGTACGTCTTGATTCCGATGGAGACAGGATCGGCGACACCGATGGCATAGGCTAATTGGACTTGCAATCTTTCCGCAACTCCTGCGGCCACTAAGTTCTTCGCAATGTATCTCGCCATATAGGCTGCGCTTCTATCAACTTTAGATGGATCTTTACCAGAGAAAGCTCCACCGCCGTGTTCAGCAGTTCCACCATATGTATCAACAATAATCTTTCTACCAGTTAAACCGGTATCTCCAGCAGGTCCACCAATAACAAATCTTCCAGTTGGATTAATCAAGAACTTGAAATCGGTGTTTAATCCAAAGGATTTAACAACCTTCTGCATGATGTGTTCATGAACATAATTCTTGAATTTTTCTAAATCAACATCTTCATCGTGTTGGATGGACATAAGAACAGTATCAATTCTGATATTTTTTGGGTCAGTATAATCAACTGTAACTTGTGATTTCATATCAGGACGAGCGCCTTTAAATTCTCCACTCTTTCTTTGTGCGGTTGCTTCACGTACAAGTTTATGTGCAATAGAGATAGCTAATGGCATATATCCTTCGGTTTCGTTTGTCGCGTAACCGAACATAATTCCTTGGTCGCCAGCGCCTTGTTCTTCAGGGGTCTTTTTTTCAACACCTTGATTTATGTCTGGGCTTTGTTCCTTAACCTTCACTTCTACCTTAACTGTATGGTAGTCAGTTCCTAATTCTGGACGGTCATAACCGATTCTTTTTAATACTTCTTTGACGATGCCAACGTAGTCTGGTTTGCACTTAGAAGTGATTTCACCAGCGATAATAATTTCGTTATTTGTGGCGAAGACTTCACACGCCACATGGCTCTTTTCATCCACCGCTAAACAAGCATCTAAAACCGCGTCAGAAATTTGATCGCAAACTTTATCAGGATGGCCTTCACTGACACTCTCGCTGGTGAATAAGATTTTGTTTTCTTTCATACTACTTTTGTACTCCTATAAAAAATGCCCTCCCATAATTATGGAAAGGCATTGTTATTTATTCCTTTACTCATCGTTCAAGGTTATGGGGCCTTGCTAGAGAAGAGCACTTACTCATTTCTGAGAGTTGCTACTGCGATTTCTCATCTCTTTTTCGCAGTTCTTGATAAGCATTTATTAGTTTAATAGTTATTTTATAACTTGCAAGAGTTTTATGCCGCATAAGCGGTATTTGGTGCACTCCACTTCTTACCAGTGCATTTTTGTTGTGCATCAAATTTAGATAAGAATTGACCTAAATTGTTGAATTCTTGGAATGTTGCATAATGGTCATCTGTGAAGTGGCAGACTCTATAAGAGCCATTACCATATGCACTATTATTGAAACCATATTTCCAACCAACAATACGGCCTACGCCACGACTACTTGTTGAGTAATTTCCATCAACATTCAAATCTAATTCGTAATATGTAGTATCAATAACATCAGGGAGTGATCTCGCATAACCATTTGGATAATCAACACCATTAAACTCTTGCACACATCTAGCATCAGAACCAAAGATACTATTAACTTGTGAAGTTGATCCTTTTAAAGCATAGTTTGCTGGAGCTTCGCCAAATATTGTCCAATAGTTAGCAACATCAGCTGCATCAATCATTGCTGCGTCATCTTTAACTTCAGGGTGATTTGCGACATAATCAGTTGTGTAGTAAGTATATGTTTTTGTTTGCAAGACTGTATAAGTATTACCTGAATAGGAAACGCTTACAGGTACGGTCACGCTTGTGCTACCCGCAACGAGTGTGCCTGTGTATTGTGTTGGATTAATACGGTAGTTATTTGTGTACGCGCTCACTTGTGTGTAAGAAGCAGAACCACTATTTGTGTAATTAACAGTGAATTCGTTTAACGCTAATTTGGTATTACCAGATTCAATCTTAATAAAATTAATGGTGCCAGTTAAATTGAGTGTAACTGTATTTTCAGATATTGAATATGGAATAGCAACTGAACCATCTAATGTATTTGTTGCACCATAGGACAATTTGCCCGCTGTCGCGCCTGTTTTAGATGTATTTGAGTATTTGATTGTGACACTTTTGATTCCTTTGATTGGAGTGGTATTTGAAATGGCTCCGCCAAATGGATCACCATAATCACATGTTGCTGGTAATAAGTTAGCAACACCGCTACTTAAACTTGTAGTTCTGTAATAGACAAAACTAATACCATTAGAGGATTTAGAACCATAGTTACCAGTGCTATAAGAACCACTTGTAATTGCGGAATTAAATGTGAGTGTGTTTAAGGTTCCGCTGTTTTCAGTGACTGTAATTGTGTATGTCGTATAATCGACAAAATCACCTTCAAAATAAGTAACTTCAACTGTTTGAGTTCCGGCGGTAGACAAATCATATCCTTCATATAAAGCGTCATCACTTATGTCTTTATGAGATCCATCAGTATAGTAGACATATACTGTTGGAGTGACAAACGAATCTCCGACGTTATATTCAGCAACAGCATTAATTACTTCAATATAAGAAAGTTCTGGTGCGGCTGCGCTAACAGTGATTGTTAATAAATTTGTTAAAGTGAAAGATGTCTCTTCTATACCAGAATGGTTCTCATAAGAGAATAAGACTGAAACATTATATTCGCCTGCGGTTGATAAATCATAATTTGAATAACTTGTTTCTAAAACGTAATGGGTGTTTCCATTTCTCATCGTGAGAATTGGATTGCTCACGATGATTGAATCACCAACCTCATAAGAAGTTTTTGTTTCAGGTGGCATAGCCACGCTTTGAATAACATCGCCATCACTGGTAAATGTTGATGGGACGATATCAAATTGATTTCTAAATAAAAATTGAAGTGAACTCTTAGTGGTAGTTTGATAAGCGTTTAAATATCCATAGACAGTAAAAGTACTGGAGTTTCTAAATTTATACAAACGATCATAAATTAATGAACTAGTTTCACCGCTAGCACCAATATTTGCATAATAAGCAGGAACTTGATCGCTTCCTGAGGTATTAATTGTGGCGTCTTTTTTGTTTGTATTTAAAGTACCCATTGTCACTTCTTCGAGTCTTAATCTTACTGGTCCCATATATTTTGCGGTTTCAAAATATTGAGAACTAGAATCATTTCCATCACTCCATAAGTAAGAACCATCAAATGTTTCCACTGGATATGGATTTATGTTATAAGCCAGAGAAATACTTGCTAAAGATGTGATTTCTGGAAGATTGTTATAATTCACTAAATTAGAACCACTAAAAGTGAATTCGATAACTGAACCGATTGGATATGTCCCTACAGGTGTATTGCAATCATATAAACAAATCGCTGCCACATCACCATTTTGGTCTGTGCTTTGAACATATGTGCTTGTCTTATTGTTATAAGTCCATGATTCAGTAATTGTACCCCATGTTTTATAGCTATCTTTGATATTGCTATCAAAAAGATCCTTATTGATTTTTGCAATAGAGGTAAAGCCATTATTGGAATTGAAGTAATAAGAGCAATCTAAAGATTCAGGATGATAATTCGCACTTGTTAATAAGTGATGTGATAATTTAGCCGCGCCGATAAGACCAGCTAAAGATGTACAAACAGCGAGTACTGTTGTAAATAGCTTTGTTCCTTTTTTCATAAATGCTCTCCTTCACCAAATCGCAACGAAAATTATATGGGCACACGCACATAAAAGGCAACAAAAAAAGAAATGAGTTTACCCCATTTCTTCTTTGTTTATAGATTCTTTAAACCTTGTGCAAGTTGATCAGGGCAAGAAGTTTGACCGGTTCTGCTACCGCGGCATTTAATGCCTTCTAGTTTAGCAATAACTTGTTCTGCTTTCATGCCTTCAATTAACTTACATAGTCCTTGAAGGTTTCCCATACATCCACCGATGACTTTGGCATCAATAATTGTGCCATCATCTTCGATGTTTAGAATCATTTCTCTAGAACAAACGTTCTGTGGTTTGATAGAAACTGTTTTCATTATTTAACTAACTTGCCGTAGACAGTTCCGGAAGCGCATGCAGCGTTACTTTCATCGGTATCGATGTGTGCGGCTAATGCGAAGTCTTCTCTGACTCTAACGACAACATCACCAAAGGTGAGGCTTCTTTCTGGTGTATTTAATTCTAATTTCACAATGTCACCATTTTTGACACCGAATTCTTCGGCATCCGCTGGTGTCATATGGATGTGTCTTTTGGCAACAATAACGCCTTCTGCTAATTCGACTTCTCCAGCAGGACCAACTAATTTGCAAGCACCACTGCCTTTGATATCTCCAGATTCTCTAATTGGAGCGGCAATTCCGATGCTTCTTGCATCTGTCGCGGATAATTCAATTTGATTTAATTTTCTACATGGTCCTAAGATGGAAACGTTCTTAAGAACGCATTCGACTTTTTGACCTGTGACTTTGTCTGTTTTATAGCCGACAACGTTAACTCTTTGTTTGCTGACAAATTGTCCTGGTTGGCTGAGCATCGCTCTGACTTCTAATTGAGCGCCAGCACCAAATAAAACTTCTAATGTTTCTTGTGTGACGTGAACGTGTCTTGCACTTGTTTCAACTAAGATTTCTTTCATGGTTTTTACCTCTTTTGCGTTTAGTATTTTATCAAACCACACATTAAATGTGTATATAAATGCATCTTTTTTCAATTTAGTATTGAAATTAAGACCTATTTTAGACAAAAATTATGAAGAGGACAAAAAATGGCAGAAATTCAAGTTAAAGACTTAATTATTAATGCGATCAAAAATAAGAAAGCAAATGTCTTAAGAGAACTCTTTGAGACAGTTCCGACAATTGATATCGCAGAAGCTATGGAAGACATTGAAGATGTCTCACTTTTGATTTACCCATTTAGAGTCATTCCTTCTGAATATACCGGTGAGTTATTCGCTGAATTATCTTCAGATACACAAGAGAAGATTATTAATGCTTTCTCTGATAAAGACTTAATCAAACTTCTCGAAGAGAGCTATACCGACGATATCGTTGATACTTTACAAGAATTACCAGCGAATGTTGTGTCACGTGTTTTACGTGTTGCTCCAACTGATTTAAGAAAAGATATTAACCAATTATTACTTTATAAAGATAATACCGCTGGTAGCATCATGACCACCGAGTTCATTGAAATGAAAAACACCACAAATGTGAAAGATGCAATGAACCAAATTAGAGAAAAAGGTAAAGATGCTGAAACCATCTACACCATTTTCGTAAGAGATGCGAAAAGAAACTTTGTCGGTACTGTCGCCTTAGATGATTTAATCTTTGCTAAAGATAATGAAACATTAGATGACATCATGGATCGTGATTTCGTGGCTTGCCACGTCAATGACGACCAAGAAGATGTCGCTAATATGTTCAAACGTTACGACCTTACCGCAATGGCGGTATTAAATAAAGAAGATAAAATTGTCGGTATCATCACCATCGATGACGTCGTCGATATTATCGTTGAAGAAGCTAACGAAGACGTTGCTGCTTTAAGCCACGTCGCTCCATTAGAAGATTCTTATTTAGATACACCTGCGTGGCGTATGGCACTTAAGTGCATTCCTTGGATTATTGTTTTGATTATCTTAGGAACATTCACCACAATGGCGTTAGACAAGATTGAAAAGTCTCATGTCTTTGAAATTATCCCAATCTTAATCTGCTTTGTTCCAACTCTTATGGACACAGGTGGTAATACCGGTGGCCAAACCATCGCTTTAATGATTCGTGGGTTAGGAACAAAAGAATTCTCACCAAGAGATTTCTGGAAGATTATTGGAAAAGAAGCTCTTACCGCAGTCATGGTTTCATCATGTATCGCAGTATTTGGTTTTATTTGGTTCACCATTGAACAATATACAGGTATCGTCACTATGACCACCGGTGCTCCAACTGTCTGGAATGGACAATGCTGGACTGGTGATTTTGCTAAGCAAACATTATTAGTGTCTGGTATCGTTGCTCTTACATTATTTATCGGATCATTCCTCGCTAAATGCGTTGCCGTTATGCTTCCTTTAGGCGTCGCAGCAATTAAGAAAGATCCCGCTATTATCGCTCAACCAATTTTAACCACTATCGTCGATGTCGTTAGTTTAGTGGTCTTCTTATTAATCGCGATGCTCGCTAATAGCATTTTCGGCGCAGCATTTGTTGCTTCTGTTTAGGTTAAATTATGAATAAAAAATTATTCTTAGTCATTCCATTCGTTTTATTAACTTTAGGTTGCAATAATAAACCGGAAAAAGTTAATCCACCTAAACCAGAACCAAAGACTTATACAGTTACTTGGACTGACTATACTGGTGAAGTTTTAGAAGTTGATGAAAATGTCGAACCAGGTACCATGCCTGAATATAACGGTACACTTCCAACTAGAGAAGCGACAGCGAGATATACATATGCCTTTAAAGCTTGGTCTCCACAACTAACACCTGTGGAAAGAAATGTCACCTATATGGCGACGTATTCTGCGACTGTAAACACATACACCATCACATGGAAAAACTATGATGGTTCAGTTATCAAAACAGATGAAAATGTTCCTTATGGAACAGATATCTACTATACCGGTGATCAACCAGAAAGAGAAAATACCGAAAGTAAGATGTATTATTTCTCTGGTTGGGATCCAGAACCACATTCAGTAACAGGTGACCAAATCTATACTGCGGTATTCGAAGAAACAGCAAGAAGATACTTCATCACTTGGAAAGATTGGCAAAATAGAACCTTAAAGATTAGTTCTGTAGCATATGGTGATACACCTAGCTATGATGGAGCGATTTCATTAGATAGACCAGATGATGATGAATACACTTATACATTTATCGGTTGGAGCCCAGAAATAGTTCCAGTTACAGAGTCTACAACATACACTGCTCAATATAGTGCTACTCCTAAGGAATAATTAATCTGTAAATACACTTGTATTTTACAAATCAATTTAATAGAATAGACAAGCGAGCAAAAATTGCGCGAGTGGCGGAATTGGTAGACGCGTACGTTTGAGGGGCGTATTGGTATCCCAGTGTGAGTTCGATTCTCATCTCGCGCACCAAAATTGCATGAAAAGTCATCTTAAAAGGTGACTTTTTTTATTAAAATAATTGCTTATGTATGCGTTATGGGGTTTAATAATTTAGTAGAAATCAACGAATTCGAGGTAAATATATTATGAAAAAATATTTAAAACTTGTCTCCGCCGCATTAGCCGTTATCGGTGTTATCATGATGTTCTTCACACAAGTTACCGTGAAATGGGAATATCCAGGACACTCCGAAAGCTTTGCTCTTAATGCACTTGTCGGTGGAACCACAAAATATGGCGACGCCATCAAGAATCCTGTTTCCTCAGGTTTAGCTGGCTATATCTTATTAGGTGTTGCAGCGGTTATCTTATTAGTCGTCGCATTAGTTCCTTACTTCAAAGAACATGATATGTTATCCGCAGTTGTGACAGGCTTAGCAGTTGTCTGTGCAATCGTCGGTATCATTCTCATCTTCTTAATTCGTAAGAACTTCGCAGATGGCAATGGTCCATTCAAAGAATGCATCGTTGGTTGGGCAATGATTGCTGGTGGATCCCTTGGTTCCTTATCCGCATTAACTGGTGCCGCAAGCATCATCTTCGATGTCAACGGAAGCAACTAATATTTATTAGGTAAATGAAAACCTCGCGTGATTGCGAGGTTTTTGTTTTGCTTAGAATTTAGAAGTATCAAATTCTTTGAGGACTTTTATTAATGGTTTAATAACCTTAGCAACATTACCTGGTTCAAATGGATTACGCAAGTGATTGTGTTTTAATAATCCAACGAATGCGGCTTGTCCACCAAACTTACAAAGTTTGATATATTTCTTCCAGGTCTTTTCATGATTCTTTCTCATTTCCACGAAGAATTGGAAGGCGCATACTTGCGCGAGTGTGTAATCAATATAATAGAAAGGAACTGTAAAGATATGGGATTGTCTTAACCACACAGTACCTTTTGCATATGTTGGTGTGTCGTCAAACTTCTTATGAGGTGTGTATTTTTGTTCGAGGGATTTCCAGAAAGCACATCTTTCTTCATGACTTGCGGTTGGGTGTTCATAAACCCAATGTTGGAATTCATCAACGGTAATACCATATGGTAAGAATTCAATGGCATCACTTAAGTGTAAGTATTTGTACTTCTCGGCATCTTTTCCGAAGAATTTATCAGCGTATGGCCAAGCGAAGAATTCCATACTCATGGAGTGAATTTCGCACGCTTCTAAGGTTGGGTTTTGATATTCTGGAATCTTAATTGCGAATGAGAGATATGCTTGTAAAGCATGTCCACCTTCGTGACATAAGACGTTAACATCAGCATCAGTACCGTTAAAGTTAGAGAAGATGAATGGCGCTTTATAAAGTGGGAATTGTGTGCAATATCCACCTGGGGCTTTACCTTTTCTGGCTTCTAAATCCATTAAGTTATGTTCCATCATGAATTCGAAGAATTCTTTGGATTCAGGACCTAAATCACTATACATTTCATGCGCAGCGTTAACCAAATATTCTCTATCGCCCGCAGGTAAAGGATTGCCGGATTTGAATTTCAAATTGTAATCATAGTATTGTGGATTTCTAATTCCGAGTTCCTTCATTTGCTTCTTATATAACTTTTGGCAAACAGGCACTACTGTTTCAGCGATTTGCTCACGATATGATTTAACATCGTCTGCGTTATAATCTAGTCTTCCAAGTCTTAAATATCCAAGTTCAATAAAGTTGGTATAGCCAAGTTTCTTCGCCATAGTATCTCTAACAGTGACTAATTCACTATAGATTCTGGCGAATTCTTGTTCGTGTTCACCAACCCATTTGTCCATCGCTTGAGCGGCTTCTTTTCTTGTCGCTCTATCGACGTCTTGAGTGTATTTACCGAGTTGGGTGAGATTTAATGTTTGACCACGGAATTCGACTTCCGCACCA
>JAFZRR010000055.1 GCA_017619815.1 Bacilli bacterium
AGTTATTACATTAATGTTGCCGCAGGCGATACAAGACAAGAAGTCAGTATCGGTGTGGAATATGAATACAATGATGGTCCACGTACCCAAATGGTGGACAATCTCTCCTTCTATTATGGAAAACCATACAAATTCTATTATGGTGCTTATCCAAATGAAGCAGTTGATTCATTAGGTGTCAAATATTACGAAGTTGGTAGTGAAGAATCAATTGAAAAACCAACGGAAATTGGTAACTACATATACAAAGTATATATCGCTGAAGGTGATGATACTTATAAACCAGTATCTGTTGAATATCATTTCTCCATTATCGCCGCGGTAACAAGAAACATTTTAGTTAATTCTGAAAATGGTCCTGCTCTTGGAAGCGCAGCGAGCGAAGGAACTTTCGAAGCTAATGAATTATCATTCAAATATAAAAACGCTAAAGCAGCGGAAAATGGATTATTAACTTTAGTTAAACAATGCGACGCTGATGCAAAACCAACAGTAAGTGATAACTATCTCGAAATCACTTCTGCAGTCAGTATAACTGGTGCTTTAAACGTTACATTCACAGGCTTAGATAATTATCTCTATGTCTATGGTTCTTATGATGGTGAAAACTTCATCCTTCTTGATACATTAACAAGAGCGAAGAATTCCACAACTAGAGCAAATGATTATTGCTTTATTAGATTAGTTGCCGCTCCATTAGGACATAGCGATGTAACAATCGAAAATATTAGCTTTACAACTGAAGTTGATGGTGTTAGCCAAGCAACAGTTGCAAGAGCGGAAAAAGGCGATAGATTCAATCATGTTTCTAGTGGTGAACAAAATGCTTATTTCCATAGAAGAACCGAAGAAGTATTTGATACAAGATACTCAAATAAATCCATTGGTATTAGATTGAAAGAATGTTCTGTTACAGTTGATTTAGGAACAACGCTTTCTGAAGAGGAAGTTAAATACTATCAAGTGTCATTTAAAGTTTGCCCAACCGAAAATGCAGTTATTCATTACTCTAAAACCGATGAAACAGTTCAAACTGAACTTGGAATTTATACCAAACCAGTATTGAATGGTCAAACTGTCGGTGCTCATAAGAAAGTAGCAACAATCGCTAATGAAGTGGCGTGGACAACCGTCACAGTTGATTTAATCACATTCTTTGATGATGGCTTATCAAGCATGAATGCATTCAATGTTTGGTTAAATAGATACTGCGCAGAAGGTGCGATTGTGTTCGATGATTTCAGATTAATTCAAAAGAACACATATCCAGTTCCATATGCTTTAACATCTATCACCTTAGATGGTATGACAACTGAATACATTAAAAATTCCACATTTGAATTCGATGGTGTTATTACCGCTCACTATAGTGACTACACAGAAGTCTTTGTCGGTTTAGACAATTCTAACCTTACAATTACTTCACCAAATATGTCTTCTTCCGGCACAAAACAAGTCATTGTTACCTATACAGATGGTGGTGTCACAAAGACCGCATCATATGAGATTACAGTTACTGCAAGCGGCAATCCAAAAGATGAAGAAACATTATCAATCGTTTCTGATGAAAACGACTTAGCTAATAATGCTAATCGTTGTAATCCTGAAGTTGCTGAATATATGGGTTGCGCAAAATCGTCTAACGAAACAGAGATTACCTATGGTAATTCACAAAATGCTCTAAGAATTTATGGCCCAACCGCAGAAGAATATTGTCACGCGACAATAAATCTTCCACAAGTTATCAATGCAAATTCCATAACAGTTAGATTCTTTGCAAAGAACTTACCATGTAACTTAATCCTTCAATTAAGAGATGAAGCGGAAGCAACTAAAGCACAATATTCTTCCGAACTCACAACAGGTGATTGCACAACAGATCAGACAAAGAACAATAAATTTACAGCGACAGATGCTGGTAATGATTGGACATTATATGAACACACCTATTACACAGCAAATGTCACAAATGGTGTTAAGCGTTTAAGAATCTTATTCAGAAATACACTTACATCATCAAGCCAATATGTTATTATCGATGGCTTAGAAGTATATTAAAAATAAGTCATAATCACAATATTAAGGGGAATAATAATAAATTATTCCTCTTTTTATTTTTCCGTGCTAATATATAGATGTAGTTTTTTAGGAAAGTTAAAAAATGAATATGAAGAAACAAATTGCTTTTGGTACAGGTGGCTTCAGAGGAGTAATAGGGGATGATTTTAATAAAGAAAATATCCAATATATCGCTCAAGCTTTAGCTAACATTGTAAATAGAAACCATCAAGAAGATAGACCTATTATTGTCGGTTATGACAATCGTTTTATGTCTGACTTTGCGGCGAAGTGGTTTGTTGAAGTTCTTAATGGCAACGGTATCAAATGTTTCTTATATACTCACAGTGTTCCTACTCCTACAGTCATGTCCACAACTAGAGACATGTGTAACTACTATGGTGTGATGATGACCGCCTCACATAACCCATATTATTTCAATGGTATTAAAGTATTCACTATAGGTGGATATGACGCTGATGTGAACTTTACAAGTTCATTAGAAAAAGAAATCGCAGAAGTCAAAGAAATAAAAATAATGACGGACCGCGTCGCTAGAAGAAAAGATTTATTAGAAGATTACAATAACTTAGGTAGTTATTTGTCCCATATCAAATCGTTCATTGATCCAAGTGTCACAAAGAACAAACTAAGAGTCTTATATAACAACATGAATGGTGTGGGTGTTATCGGATTAAAACCATTATCCGAAAAACTCCATATTTATCAGTTCACAATTATGAATGAAGACCATGATGCTTTCTTTGGTTTTAATCTACCAAACCCAACAAAAGATGCACTGTCTGGTGAATTTTCTGAAACAGTTGTTAATCAACAATATGATTTGGGTATGGCCACAGATAGTGATGGTGATAGATTAGGCATTATTGATGAAAAAGGAAACTATGTTTCCGCGAATGAAATATTAGCCTCTATTTACCATTATTTAATCGCTCATAGAGGATATAAAGGTGATATCGTTAAAAACTGCGCAACTAGTGTCTTGGTGGACTTAGTCGCTGAATCCTTAGGATATAAATGCCATGAAGTAGATGTTGGTTTTAAAAACATCACTCATGGGATGAACGAATTTGATGCTTTATTAGGTGGAGAATCTTCTGGTGGTTTAACCATGCGTGGATATATTTATGGTAAAGACGCAACATTCTCTGGTGCCTTATTCTTAGAGATGGTTATTAGACTTAATAAACCAGTTAGCCAAATTATTGGTGAACTCAAAGAAAGTGTTGGATATGACTATAGCTTCTTCGAAGATTTCATCACTTTAGATGTTGACGCTGAAAAAGTTCTTAAATATATGGCCAATAATTTACCTAAATTAAATACACCATATGAAAAGGTGAATATCTTTGGTCGTAATTTGAAATTCTTATTTAACGATAGACAATGGTTATTATTAAGATTAAGTGGTACAGAACCAGCATTTAGATTATTCGCGGAATTTAAAGACGCGAATAAAGCTCAAGAATTAATTAAAGAATTAAAGAAATACATCAACGATGTACAAAATGTCATTTTAGCGGAGAAGTAATATGAAAAAGAAACTCCTCATTACTAGTTTAACTCTTGCATCCTTACTCCTTGGCGGCGCTACTTTCATGCTTCTTAATAAACCAATTAAAGAAGCTAAAGCGTCTTCGCCAATTACTGATATGGATGCAGTAGCGGTTGAATCAGGTGAAGAACTTGATACAGCAAATATTTTTTACGATGACTTCTCTAGTGGATTAAATACAAGTAAATGGGTTGTCAGTAAGAAAGCCTGGGGCAATAGCAGCACCTCCACGAATAGTGGTGTTATCCCAGAAAACGTTATGTATAACTCCACGGATAAAACAATGGTGTTCCGCGCACTTGGTGATTATTACAAAGATAATGATGTAAATTATGATTTACATGAAAGATATGGATGCGCACATGATGATTCAACAGGTGGTGGAAGAGTTTATTCAAAAGACGGCACCAGAACTGGTGGTTGCATCAAAACTGTTGATTCCTATGGCCCAGGTAGATTTGAAGCTAAATTCAAAATCGCTCCATTAGAAGGTGTATGTACCGCTTTCTGGACATTTAATTATGGATCTAGCGGGGAAGCTAACTATAACGAAATGGATTTTGAACTCCCCACATATGCGGATTCAGATAATAAAGACGATTTATATTTCAACCATATTATATGCACAACATATAAAACTGAACCAACATATAAGAGTCAACACGTCGCAAATCCAGTCTATTTAAATGATGATCAATATCATACTTATTGTTTGGAATGGTATTACTCTAATAACACTAAAAAAGTGAAATGGTTTGTTGATGGTAATCTCATTGCATCTTGGAATAACGCGAACCATATATCCGATAATATCGGAAGAGTAACTTTAGGTGTATGGATTCCAGGAAGAAGTAGTTTCTGTGGTATTCCTAATTTTGACAAAGCTTATATGGAATTAGATTATTTCAAATACACTCCATTTAAGAACCAAACATATGTATCTACCGCAGATACATTGAAGGATTATGTAACTACATATACAACAATTACAGAAACACCAAAAACCGAATTTCTTGCTCAAGGCGCATTTAATTATGGTTTAACTGATAACTTCCAATATAGTGGTGATGTTGCTGCAAATAAGTCATATAACTATGAAGGTGGTAATTCATCTTATGGTGTTAAGCTTGGTGGCGCAGGTAATTCCGGCACATCTTGGATCAAATTCCCTCAACCAAATATAAGAGGTATTTCTAAACTTCAATTATCCGCGAATTATAAAGGCGAAGGATGGATTGAAGGCTACGCAGATGGGGAATATTTCTATGTCTCTAGTGGACTTAATTCCAATTCTTGGAATGAATACACTGAAGAGATAACAATTCCTAATTTAGCTAAATCCTTAGTCTTTATCTTCTATTCCGATTCCAGTGATACCGGCTTAACGATTGATAATATTTCTTTAAAATATCCAGAGGGTGGACAAGTTGATCCTCAACCTGCGGGTCTAAATTCTTATAGTTTCTTCACTAAGAACAATGGGCAAACAAGTGATTCTAGTAGTACTGAAAGAGATTTATATCCAGATTTAGATAATTCCCATATGTGGAAACTAAACTGTGGCAAATATTACATTAAAAACAACGATTGCAATACTATCTATGCAAAACCAAACTCCAATGTCATGAGTGCATCTTCTGATAGTTATTACTATCCATTTAAAACATGCTTATTAAATAACGGATTCACATCCAGTGATAAAGTCGCATTATTCGCAATGGAATTTGATATTGATAACTTCACCGATGTGGAAGTGGCGTTATATTCCTATTCCGGTGTCGGTGGACGTACTGTTTATCTCCTATATTCTTTGAATAGTGGATCTTCATGGCAATTACTTGATAGCAAGGCTTGTAGCACGATGTCGGGCGATTCCACAACATTCCGTTATAATTACCGCTATGTCGCACCAAATAGTTTAAAGGGACAAACTCTCCGCTTAGCAGTAGTCGGTAATCTCGGTTCATCCGAAGATGGATATCGTATTCAAAGTATCTTCATTAATAACTTTGTTAATCTCAAAGAAAGACTTGATGGCGATACCTGCAATTTAAGCGCGGATGATCAATATTTATTAGCGCACGAGTATTCTAACTTAACATCGGCAGAATTAGCTTCATTCGCCTCTGAAACGATGAAGAACGTTAACGTTACATATCAACAAGGTTATGACTACTTATTAAGCTATTGGAGTGGTCAAACAAATAACGCCAGAATGTTTGTTCCTACAAAAGAAAACATCGCAATTATTGCGACGTGTTCAATCATAGTTTTGTCTTTTAGCAGTTTATATTTCTTTTTAAGAAAGAGAAAAGTTAATCAATAATATCAATATTAATTTTACCTTTATATAGTTTGAGATTTATGTGATGGGCATCTACCTCCATGCCGTTAGCATAAATCTTTCTTTTATCGGTATGTTTATTTTGATAGTGGACATTAACTTTTTTACCTTTGATAACTAATGAAATAGAGGCATCATCACTTGGGAAATAGTTTGTTGGTTCAATGAC
>JAFZRR010000056.1 GCA_017619815.1 Bacilli bacterium
AAAAGCTTACCTCGATAACAAGAAGATTTTTCAAGATAATCAAGAGCTTCTAGTTTTAACTAGAAACTTCCGTAGCCATTACGCCTTGAAAAAATGGTTCAATGAATCGTTCAACGATATGCTCAACTATACAGACGAGATTTCTAAGGAATTTGCGCTTGAACACATTAACATTCCACTTGATGAAGATGACATCACAAAAGACTTAGACACTGATGATCCAAATGTTATGGAAGGAGTCTACCGATATAAAGTCTCAAATGACTCTGACTGCGAGCAAGTTGCTAAACTCATCGTGGACTTCATGACCAATAGAAAGATTAATAGAGTCTATTTCAATAAAGAAACTGGAAAGAATGATGTTGAACCAGATACTATTTCGTTTGGTGATTTCCTTGTTGTTCCATTTACAACTTCTATGGCGAAGTTTGTTAAAGCATTTAAGAAATACAATATACCAGTCATCGTTGAAGGTAAGGTGGACTTTGAGATTGCTCAAACATTTGACCTAGTTTTAAATCTCTTCCGCTTAGTGAAGAACCCACTCAATACTGCGGTGTTCAATCGTGTTATCTTCTCTGATTTATATGGTCTCAATGACTTGGATAGCATACAGATGCTCAATGATGGATTTGATTTCAACATTGCCAATCCATCTTTAGATGAAATCAAGTTTTCTAATAAAAAACATGAAAAGATTATCTATGAACTACATGATTTATATTTAAGAACATTAGGCATGTCTTTCTCTTCCACTTTAGAGGAAATATTAAACGACAAACAACTTAATATCTTTAGAAAAGCATCTTCCGAATACATGGAATACATTTACTACTTAATTGAGAAAATTAAAGAAGGTGAAGAGAGTGGTTCAATCGTCACGCTTGAACAGTTTGATGAATATCTCGATGCCTTTAAAACTAGTGGCGATGAACAAAGAACACTTCGCTTCTCTGAGAAAGTCGATAGAGTTAAGATTGCTAATTTGCACAAAGTAAAAGGCTTACAAGCCCCAATTGTTATTTTGGCTAAACCATCAGTTCAAAAGAACAAAGTTCAAAGGTATACAAACTATAAAGTTGATCCTCCATTAGTGAAAATGGCTTTTGTAAGCGATGATGAATTCAAAAATCTACATTATGTAGAAACTAATAAATTTGATTCAGAAAACGAAAAATGGGAAACTTACGCAAAAGCGGAAAAAGACCGTTTAGCATATGTCGGCGCCACACGTGCGGAAGCAGTTTTGGTTGTCTGCGAAAAAGATAAAGATGGAAGCGGATATTGGGAAGAACTCTCTAAGAGAATTGATTCTTCTAGATATTTATCTGTTCCAGAAGTTGATGAGCAATCTCCATTCATTGAAGATGTTTCTTTAGGTGAATATAAAATTAATGAACAATCTCACAAACAATCATTTGAATATATTTCACCAAGCCAAGCTAGACATAGTGGGTCTAACACTAATAAAGATGAAATCGATGATGCATTCTTTGATGAAGGAGATGAAGAAACAAAACGTGAATCCGCAACCATCAAAGGTACTATGGTCCATAGATTGATGGAATGCATTGTCTCTTCTAAAAACACATATGATGTTGAAGAATTAATCAAAACCATCCTTTCTGACTACGAATATAGTGAAGAACTCGATTCTATGCTTCATAATGTCGCGTCTAAGATACGTAGTGGTGGTTTTGAACAAGTTAACTCATCTTTAGATAAAGATATCTTAAATGTCCTATTAAAGGCCAAAAAAGTGTGGTGTGAAGTTCCATTCTCCTATCAAAGTCAAAAAGGAAACGTTGTTCACGGAATTATTGACTGCATGTATCTCGATGAAAATGGATATCACATCATCGACTATAAGACTAATGAAGAAAGAGATATCTCTAAACTTGAAAAAGAATATGAGGGTCAATTAACTCATTACAAACTAGCCTTAAAGAAAATGGGCGTTGAGGCTGACGCACACATCTATCACATAGATTTATAAAATAAAAAACCAAGGTTTTATTCCTTGGTTATTTTTTTGAAGCAATTTCTAATAAGTTTTCGTATAACGCTAATCGGGTTAACAATCCAACTCCACCCGGAACTGGTGTTTGGAGTCTGACTGGAAGATCTGGTAAAGCATCACCATGTAATCCAGTTTCATCTCTTGAAATACCAACATCGATAACTGCGGCAGTTGGTTTATAAGTGAATCTATTATCTAAGAAATGTTGTTTTCCAATTGCCACGACAATGATATCGGCATTAGCGATATAACGGGACATATCTTCAAATGTGGTTTTACTATGTAAGACTGTGACATTTGCGCTTTCTTTTAATAAGAGCTTTGCCATTGGCTTACCAACGATATTACTTCTTCCTAAGACCACAGCGTTCTTACCTAAGATTTGAATTCCTTCGTGATGTAAGTAATTCATGATTCCTTTAGGTGTGCATGGCGCTAAGGATGATAGTGGATGGAAACCATCAACATCTTTCTTTGGGGAGACCGCTAATTTGATAGTGTCTTCATTGATTTGTTTTGGAAGAGGCATTTGCACGATGAATCCATCATGGACATCATCATTATTCAATTCATCTATGACTTTTAGTAATTCTTCTTGAGTGGTTTCTAGAGGAAGCTTGATTAAATCAGCATGGATACCTAATTCATCAGCATCTTTTAATTTGCCTTTGACATAGGCATTGCTACCAGCATCTTCATTGACTTGGACAATGGCGATACTTGGTTTTCTTTCCATTGTTAAAACAAGATTTTTGATTTCTTCTTTTCTTGTTTTTACGTATTCTTTAACGGTCATAATTAATCTCTGGAATTCTACCTTCGTAGTGGCGGATCTTTACACCCGCTAATAAGAGCATTCTCTTTGATGCTTGGACACCTGTGGTGTTTTCATATTTGTTAGAAATATAAACAACTTCTTTAATGCCGGTTTGGATGATGGCTTTTGTACATTCATTACATGGGAATAATGTGACATATAATGTACATCCTCTTAAAGCAGAACCATTTCTGGTATTTAAGATGGCATTGAATTCAGCGTGGCAAACATATAAATATTTGCTATCTAAACCTTCCCCTTTGTTCCAAGATAATTGGCTTTCATCGCAACCAGAAGGCATGCCGTTATAACCGATGGAAACCACTTTCTTATTTTCATCGACAATACAGGCACCAACTTTGGTATTTGGATCTTTACTTCTTTCAGATGAAAGAAGAGCGATACCCATAAAATATTCGTCCCAGGAAATATTACTTTTAATCATAATGTATTACCTCTTCTATTATATTAAATATAATATTGAACAAAAAATCACTAATTATTTAATAAAAAAGAAAAGAGGGAACAAGTCCCTCAATTCTTTTATGGTTTTATTTATGCCCAGTGGCCATAGATTTGACCGCCGTTATAACCATCCATGATGAATTCAAGCCAAACAACATTAGTTTGGTCATTGCTTTGATTCCAAACATTATCGGTTGGCCAAGAAGTACTTCCATTTGTGTATGGAGCACCTGCTGGATCTAAACGTAAGATGACGAATTTTGATAATTCTCCAGGAACATTGATTGTCCAAACGCCATTATCTTCAGTTCCGAGATATAATGTGCCTACTTCAGAACTATCAACTCCCCAGAAAGCATAGATGTTTCCTGCATCGTTGAAGTTAGAAGCATCAATCTTCATTTGTTTTAACCATGGGACTGGATTGCCATCAACATAATGCCACATTGTTAATTTCTCAGCGTCTGTTGCAGGTTCTGCATCACTTCTTGTTAAGATTTTAATCTTATCATTTGTGCCATTAGAACCATCCCAGTTAGCATCCCAGTTAGCATCTTCTAAATCTTGTGTTGAACCATCGAAATAAATATTTCTTGGAGTGGTGGAAGTATTTTCTAAACTAGCGAAACCAGCGCTTCTCACAAGAACATTAGTTGGAACAACAAAGTTGCTTAATTTTGGCGCTTCAATTGCGTACCAATAGAAGATAACTTGATTTGTAGTAGTGGCAAATTCGACTTCTTCAAGATTTGCTAAATCTGATGCGGATGATGCACCAAAGTATAAATCTACATTGTTTTGAATAATTAATTTCTTTAAATTATGCGCGCCACTAAGACCATCTCTTGTTCCGACTCTAGAACAATCAACAGGAATGGCATATGTTTGTCTTGCGTTTGCGGCAGGATAACTAACCAATACTTTCGCGTTGTAGTCATAATTGCTGCCAAGACTGAATAAGACTCCATCTTCGGTGAGTGCAATATTGCCTTGAACATCATCATTATTTAAAGCAAATTCTGTAATGTTTGGGCAGCCAACAAATGTATAACCATCATATGAAAAACCGCTAATACGTTTTGGTAATGTTAAAACCCCTGTATGGCCGTTGTCTTGGAATGCTGCAATGCATAAATCCAAGGTAGATGTTCCACCAGCTTCAAATGTTAAGGATGTGCAACCGCTTGTTCCATTAAACGCACGGTCTCTAATTGACACAACTGTATTTGGAATTTCAATTGCGCCGATATTTGAACATCCATTAAACGCATCATTTTCAATGACTCTTAATTGATTTGGTAATGTTAATGATGTGATTGTGGTGTCGTTTTTAAACGCTACGGCTCCGATACGAGTAACTGGTAAATCATTAACTGTATCAGGAATGTTTAATGTAGCCATTGATGCACCGGCAAAGCCAACAACCTCATATGCATCTGTGCCATATTTCTTATAACGGATACCGTCTTTATCAACATAAGGACTTTCGCCTAAAACACAATCCTTATCATACTTGATAACAAAGTTACCTAATTGTTTTGAATTGTATACATTGTTGCAGGAAATGCGAAAATAATTTGGATGATAACCAGCAAAATCAAATGTACGGTCATCATTGGTCTCGTTCGCTGTTGTGTAATCTAAATATTGGATTACTCCTCCAGGAGCTTCCCAACCCCATTCCATTTTAAAACCACCAGCTAATCTAACTGTTATTGAGGTAATGGAATTGATAGGTGTGACATTATAAATGGCGCCTTCATAATTCTTTTTGACCTCAAAGTATGAATAACCGTTGAAGTCATAGCGGTAGCAATTGTTATATCCAATTGTCACATCATTATGAAGTTGATCGGTTTTTAAAACCTTGGTACCAGTTTCATAGTATGCTTCAACTTCTCCGCCAGATGTTTGACGGTCGACATCAAAGATGTCTGCAGCAGTAAATGAAATAGAATAATAATCATCTACACCTTTTGCAGTTTTTAGTGAACTAGCTTTACTAATAACAATGCTCGATACGGCTATCGCGATAGTTCCAGCAGCAACACCAAAACCTAATAGAAAAGATTTTTTCTTCATAGTTTCTCCTTTCATAAAAGTAAATTATCTAAATTCATTATAGCAACTCTACGAACGTATATGTATGCGAAAATAATATGTGATAAAATATTCACATGGATTTTGTTGGAATAGATAAATTCTCATTACTTGATTATGAAGACAAGATTGCTTGTGTTCTTTTTTGCAAGCCATGTAATTTCAGATGTCCATTTTGCCATAACGGCACAACAGTCTTAGAAGCGGAAACCACAATTCCTTTTGAAGATATCCTTGAATATCTAGAAACTAGAAAAGGTTTAATCGATGCAGTCGTGGTGTCTGGTGGTGAACCAACACTTATGCCTGACTTAAAAGAAAAGATAATCAAACTAAAAGAAATGGGTTTCTTAATCAAGTTAGATACTAATGGAACTAACCCAGAAGTAGTAAAGGATTTATATGAATCTAATCTTATAGATTATGTGGCTATGGATATCAAAAATTCCTTTAGAAAATATTCAATTACCGCAGGGGTGAAAAATCTTGATTTAACAAAGATTAGTCAAACCATCCAATATCTTATGACTTGTGGAATTGATTATGAATTTAGAACCACATTGATTGATGAATTCCATGATGCATCTGATATGAGTGATATCGCCCAAACAATCAAAGGCGCAAAGCGCTTATATCTCCAAAAGTTTGTGGATCGTGAAAGCTGTATTCAAAGAGGTCTTCACGAAGTGAGCAAAGAAAAGGCTGAACAATTTGTAGAAATACTTAAACCATATATCGATAAAGTAAGTTTACGCGGTTATTAATATGAATTTCTTTTATGACCAAGACTGGCTAAATAGAGAGCCTCCTTACGCTTTTCAGTGGGATCATTTAGTTTTCATCTTAGTGGCGATGATATTAGGTGTCGCCTTAGCCCTTATCTTAAGAAAGAAAGATCATAAGATAGTCAGAATAGTCCTCATTTCCATATGGGGATTTTATGTTGGCATGCAAGTTCTTTACTATACACTCGTGTATGTAAGATGCGCGATGAATCCAACTGAATATCCATTTAACATCGATACAATGCTTCCACTACATAGTTGTTTGATGTTTATGTATGTTTTCCCATTTGCGATGTTTAGCAAAAATAGAATCATTAAAACCGCAGCAAGTAACTTCTTAGTGGTGGTCAATATGATTATGGGATTCATCACATTATTCGTGGGATGTCCAGGAAGTACATCCGCGTTGTCATACTTTGGTATGCACACACTTATATATCACTCTATTGATGTGATTGTTCCTCTCATTATGGTAGTTACCAAACTATACGATATTCAAAAGAAAGATATCCTTTATGGATTAGCGTTATTTGGAATACTAACTGTAGTTATTTATATCTTAGATATCATCACTGGTTGTGACTACTTCTATTTCTATGATGGGCATGTCTTCCCAGCATTTAAATTCATCTCTGAAAATGTGCCACATCATATCCTATGGTCATTACTTATTATCTCTTGTTATGCAATAACCGCAGTGGCAATGCATTTCATGATTATTGGAATAAAATGCTTAATAGAAAAAAGAAATCAAAAGAGTGGTGCTGATGACCACTCTCAAGAACAAATTAATCAATAAATTTTATTGGTGCTTTTTCTTTTTATAAAAGACAAAGAACAAGGCTGATGCTGAAGTAATAGATATTAATACCGCAACAACCATAACAGCGTTTTTATTGCTGATTTCTTTAATCAACTTAGAAAGATTTGAATTATCAATGTCATGAGGATAATTATCTTGCCATGTGTTCGCGGCTTTTCTATCCATGAAATCATTGAATTCATATTTAGAAATAATGTAGTCATATCTATCTACGACATTATATTCATTTGATAATCCTTCATTAGCGGAATGGACGTATTCGATATTAGCGAGATATCCTTTTTCATCTAATGTCAAATCAGCATAGTCAGATTGAACACTAGTCCATGTTGAAGATTGAACAGATTCTGCTTGGCAATCCGCACTTGTCTTAGATAAGAAGCTAGATACAAATGTATCGATGTGATTACGGAATGTAGCATCTGTATTTTTTCTATAGAGTTTGAATGGAGTTTTTCCGCTTGGATCAGCGACAAACTTAACGAAAGTTTCATAATCTTCGATATAAGTGACTAATGTTCTGCCATTAATTGAAACTTGGCCATCATTACTGACTGTAACAGCGTCACTGGAACTTGGCGCAGACTTAGCAAGTAAATTTCCATCATGCTCCCCGCCATCTTGATAGCATAAATACATTTCAGCGTATGGAGAATATAAGTATGTCTTGGTTGGGTCGTTTGCATCATGAACTAATTGAACTTGGGTTCTTGCCACTCTTGAATCAGCGATACCACCTGGGTTTTGAATAAGGTGTAAAGAATTTGCATAGACTTGAGTGATTTGTTCAGTTTGTTCTGGATAATTTGGATCTGGAGTGTATTCATAAATTGTTAGTGGTGAATAACTAACAGTATTTTCATTATTATATTCAGGATTTGTATCCACGTTACCCGCTTGAAGAACAGTTGCGTTATAGCCATCATTTGTCGCTAAAACATATGTTCCACGATAATCATGATAAGATTCATTCAAAACAGTGTAATCAATAATAGTGAGATCATTTGTAACTGGAACAATTGTTAAACCAGGGACATTGTATGGCATTTCGCAATATTCGATATAAACGTGCCCTGTTGCTTGGGCAACACCGATATTTGTGAAGTAACCTGGTTCATCATCGTAAAGGATATCCATAGCATAACCATCAACTTCAAAATATAGTTCTAGACCAGATAAATCCACTAGATCGCCAGAGTGATAAATATTATTAGTTGGTTGAGTAATTACATTGGCAGCAGTTTGATTAAAATTGCTTCTATTAATTTCTTTGAAAATGACAAGTCTGCTACGAACCACATTATCTGTATTCCAAGTATAGTAAAGAGCGGGTCTGGCATTACTTCCACCAAAGAAGATGCCATAGTTTTCCGCTGGTTCGTCACTTCTATCAACCTCACAAGTATAGTTATCATCGGCATCAAAAGAGAAGAACCATGATGATTTATCATCAATTGTTGTTCTAAATGCGAGATTGGATAAATAATAACCAACATTTCCTTTGTCATGAGGTTGAATGTCTTCTCTTTCCACCCAAGAGATGTATTTGCCTTGCATGTTATAACCATCGACATCAAGACACTTAAGAGCAAAGGAACCTGTTTTACTACCTTGAACTAATTCCAATCTATCAACTTGAGATTCATCACAAAATAATTTATCTCCGCCGTTACTCATACCAGCAACATAATCCATGCATAGATATCGTGGATTACCAGCAGGACAAGTAAAAGCTCTTCCACCAGGAGTGGCCAAAACGATAACATCACCAACGGATAATTCGCTTCTATCTGTAACTTTTACATATAAATGTTTATTCTCTGATAAAGCTTCTGCTTTGCTAACATTATTAATCCTATTAACTGCGAAAGAACCTAATCCAATAGACATAGAAATGCCTAATGACATTAAGATTGTTCTAATAACCCCTTTTATCATATAAGTAGCCCCCTGCTTTTATTTTCTTAAAAATAACACACTTCTTTAGATTAATAAATCCAAATAATAAAAAGTAACTATATTGTTGCTTTGTCTGCTTCGGTATATTAGACGAAAATGTGTGTACAAAATGTGTACAAACTAATATAATATATTTGGAGGTAATAATAATGGCAGCTATTACCAAAAACAACAGAATCGATATCAGAGTATCAGATGCGGACAAACATCTTCTTGAGTTAGCCGCACAATACAATAAGCAAAATCTTTCTGCTTATATTTTTGACATTGCAATCCGCCAAGCCGAATTGGATGTTAAAAAGAACGAAAAAATAATTCTCGATAATCAACAAAGAGATCGCGTCCTTGAATTATTAGCAAATCCGCCAAAAGCTAATGATGCTTTAAAAGAGTTGTTTAAATAATGGTATTTAAAAGCATTTTATCTTTTGAAACCAATTACGCTTTTAAACATTTCGATTGTGGAGATTCCAATCTAAATAAATACTTAAAAACATTCGCATATCTAAACGATGAGAATAATCTCAGCAAGACATTTGTCGGGTGTGATGGTGAAGCAATAATTGGATTTATCACATTATGCAATGCACAAATCGAATTTAAAGAGATGCCCGAATCTTACAAACAAACAATGCCAAAATATCCTGTTCCTGCTATCAAGATAGCGAGATTGGGTGTAGACACAAAATTTCAAAATAAAGGGTATGGCAAAGAGCTGCTATTGTTTGCATTTAAAAAAATTATTCAGGTCTCTGTTTCAACAGGTGTTAAAGCAGTAATTGTGGATGCGAAAGAGAATTCCAAAGGTTTCTATGAAAAATACGGATTCGTTGATATTGGGAACAACACATTTATTCTATTAGTTGATACTTTAATTGATGGACTGTTGTAAAAATAAAAAACCAGCAACCGCTGGCTTTTTATTTCCTTAGCTGTTTCTATTTAAGGATTGCAAATATCTGTTGATATATACGCTTGCAATACTCGCATCGCCTAATGCTGTAACAACTTGGCGGATGTCTTTCTTACGCGTATCGCCTACTGCGTATACGCCTGGGCATGAGGTTTCCATGTTTTCGTTTGCAATAACGAAACCTTTATCATCTAGTTCCACTAAATCTTTGAAAGGTTCGTTACATGGAATTTGCCCAATAGCGACGAATACGTTATTGGTTTCAACTGTAAATTCTTGGCTATTTGATTTATCGAAGAATCTTAATGCTTTTAATTCTTCATCTCCTACGAATTCTTGTAAGGAGACATTGAATCTCACATTAATCTTTTCGTTTTCCATTATTCTTTGGATAAGGATTTGATCACCGAATAAGTGATCGAACAAGGCCCAGAGATTTACTTGTGGACAGTAGTTAGATAATAAGAGTGCATATTGCAATGCTGTATTAGCGTCACCAATGATGTTTGTGACTTGACCTTTATAAAAGGCTCCATCACACACCGCACAATAGGAAACACCATGTCCGACAAGTTTATCTTCGTTAGGAAGATTCATCTTGCGGTGGTGACAACCATTAGCGAGGACAATTGTCCAAGCTTCATAGGTGTTGTAGTTTGTCGTAACGATAAACTTCTCTTCTACTTTGGTGATACTTTGAACTTCTTCAAGTTCGAATTCCGCACCCATATCAGTGATTTGTTCAAACATTTGGTCGCTGTATTCAATACCGGAGATAGCCTTGATACCTGGAATGTTCTCTAATTTAGGAGAAGTCGCCATTTGACCACCAAAATTCTCCTTCTCAAGAAGAAGGCAGGTGCGTCCGTTTCTCAATGTGTTGAGGGCGACTGCCATTCCAGCAGGTCCGCCACCGATAATGATGACATCGTACATAATTAGTTAATACTTTCTATATATCCTTTGATATTTGATGCGTTTTCGAAGACATCATAGCCGCTTTCGTTTGGAACGATAAGGGTTGGTGCCTTGTTGACCTTATATTGTAAGGTCTTTTCTTTGTTTTCTTCAGCATCGATTACTGTGTAATGGATACCGGCTTTATCAAGAAGCATTTTCGCCATCTTACAGTTTGGACATGTCTTTGTGGCGAATAATAAGATTTCGTTTAATGATTCGTTAGAAACTCTTTCTTCTTGTTTGCACTCATGTTTGAGTTCATGTGTTAAGTGAGAGTTTTCTGGTTCGTATTCTTTACGGTTATGGTATTCAGCGGTCTTACCATCGTTCCAGTTTTGAATTGGACGGTAGTAACCAGTAATTCTGGAGTAGACTTCTGTTTTTTGGCCACAGTGTGGGCAAACAAATTGTTCACCGACTAAATAACCGTGTTCCTTACAAACGGAGTATGTTGGGCTCATTGTGTAGTAAGGAATGTGATAGTTCTCAGCGATCTTACGAACGAAGTTCATACATGCTTTCCAGGATGGTAATTTTTGACCTAAGAAGCAGTGGAAGACTGTACCAGATGTGTAGAGGGTTTGTAAGCCATCTTGAATATCAAGAGCTTTATAAACATCTTCTGTGAATCCGACTGGTAAGTGAGAGCTGTTTGTGTAGTAAGGAGTCATACCTTCATCATTTGCGGTAATGATATCTGGATATTTAGCCTTATCGTGTTTTGCTAAACGGAACGCTGTGGATTCTGCTGGTGTGGCTTCTAAGTTATATAAGTCACCATATAATTCTTGATAGTCAGATAATTTCTCTCTCATGTGATTGAGAACATCTTTTGTGAATTGAATGCTTTCTGGATTTGTTAAATCTTTTCTTAACCAACGAGCATTTAAGCAAGCTTCATTCATACCGACTAAACCGATTGTGGAGAAGTGGTTATTGAATGTACCTAAGTATCTCTTTGTGTATGGATATAATCCCGCTTCTAATAAGGTTGTAACGGTATTTCTCTTGACCTTTAAAGATCTAGCAGAGATGTCCATGATTTTGTCTAATCTGTCATAGAAGTCAGCTTCATCTGTTGCGAGGTAAGCAATTCTTGGCATGTTGATGGTAACAACACCGATTGAGCCTGTAGATTCACCGGAACCGAAGAAGCCACCGGATTTCTTTCTTAATTCTCTTAAGTCGAGTCTTAAGCGGCAGCACATACTTCTAACATCGCTTGGTTCCATATCGGAGTTGATGTAGTTAGAGAAGTAAGGTGTACCATACTTCGCGGTCATTTCGAATAATAATTTATTATTTTCTGTTTCAGACCAGTCGAATGTTCTTGTGATGGAATATGTTGGGATTGGATATTGGAATCCACGTCCATTGGCATCGCCTTCGATCATGATTTCGATAAAGGCTTTATTAACCATGGCCATTTCTTCAACACAGTCTTTGTATTTGAATGGCATTTCTTTACCACCGACGATACAGTTGAGTTCCGCCATATCATTTGGAACAACCCAGTCTAATGTGATGTTGGTGAATGGTGCTTGTGTGCCCCATCTGGATGGTGTATTAACACCATAGATGAAGGATTGGATACATTGTTTAACTTGTTTATATGTTAAGTTATCAACTTTGACGAATGGTGCTAAGTAGGTATCGAAGGAGGAGAATGCTTGAGCACCTGCCCATTCGTTTTGCATGATACCTAAGAAGTTAACCATTTGGTTACATAATGTTGATAAGTGAGCGGCTGGAGAAGATGTAATCTTACCAACGACACCACCTAAGCCTTCTTGAATTAATTGTTTTAAGGACCAACCTGCACAGTAACCTGTTAACATGCTTAAGTCGTGGATGTGGATATCTGCGTTACGGTGTGCGTCCGCGATTTCCTTATCATATACTTCACTTAACCAGTAGTTTGCGGTAACTGCACCGGAGTTAGATAAGATAAGACCACCAACTGAGTATGTGACTGTGGAGTTTTCTTTAACTCTCCAGTCATTGATCTTTAAGTAGTTATCAACAACATTCTTGTAATCTAATTGAGTATTTTTCATATCTCTTAGATTTTGGTGTTGTTTACGGTAGATGATGTAGCTCTTTGCGACATCGACGAATCCCGCTTGGATTAATGCGACTTCGACGGCATCTTGTACATCTTCGACACCGATTGTTTCATTTTTAGCTTTGCCATTGAAGATAGCCACTGTTCTGAGGGCTAACATTTGAATCACATCGTTGCTATAAACTTTGTGTTCTGCGATGAAGGCCTTTTCAATCGCTTTTTCGATTTTTTGGATATCGAATGGTTCGACATTGCCATTTCTCTTTAAAATTTTGAGCATATTAGACTCTCTCCTTTTCCCCTTTGAATTTAATACGATTATTTATGTTTTTAGAAATTTCCTTCAAAATTAGGATTTTTCCGGAATGTGTAAAAAGATTAACAAATTAATAATACGCATAACAAGGAAAAAACAACACAATTTAGACAGTGTAAGAAAAAGGCAAAAAATACACGATAAAAACTATATAAATAGATTTTTAACCTCATAATTGAAAAATATCTTATTATATATAACTTTGTTATATAAAAATGTAAAAACATACTATTATCAGAAAATTAGTAGATTTTTGGCAATTTTTGAAAAATGAAAATATACAAAACATACCCCCATAGGTGTATAATAACTGCATTATGATTAAAACCATTTTTCACGGATCGTCAAAAATTATAGAAAAACCTCAGCTATTATTAGG
>JAFZRR010000057.1 GCA_017619815.1 Bacilli bacterium
CATATAGAGAAGAAGTGGAGAAATAAATCTCCATTTTTTCTTAAAAAAGAAAAGTCGGCCTTCACCGACGTCTTTTTTTGTTTTAGTTTTTTATTGTCCCGCAGTGGCAACCCATTTACTCCAGGAACTGGCAGCGTTGCTGCTGAGTTCGCTTAAGTAATTATCAACAGGATTGCTCTTGTTGGAATTAAAGATACGGGAATATGGGGCTAATGAATTTTCTGACCAAACATCGATAACACCGTTTTGGAATAACTTGGAATCGCTCCAGTTGGTGAATCTGTTTGGTGTGGCACTTAAATATTCGAATAAGGAATTTGTATAACCATCTTCAGTAACGATTGTTTCTGTAGATTTATAAGCAAGTGTACCACGTGCTTTTTCAGCGAAGTTTTCGATGCCCCAATCACTAATCATTAATTTAATGAAGGACTTAGCTAAATTCGCTTTAATGGTGGTTTTTGGAACGGCGAAGTATTGGTCTTCACCAACGATATAAGAAACACTTCTATTAGCTTCGCTAGCGCCTCTTGCTAAAGGTGTCTTCATGATTCTTAAATCAAAACCTTCACGGAAGGAACCACTAGTGTATTTTAATGTTTCGTTATATAACCAGTCGCAGTTAATCATCATCGCGGCATAGCCGTTATAGAATGATTGTTGTGCTAAGTGGTTGGTCCATGTTTTGGAATCCGCAACATAGTTGGTTTGATCGCCAAAGATTTCCCACCATTGTTTGAGAGCGTTGCCTAAGGCAGTGAAACCAGCGTTGCTGCTAGAGAATGTCGCAGCACTTTGATATTTCAAATAGTCTTGAACATTGTTAATACCGGCAAGTTGTCCCCACCAAGTAAAGACAGCGTAATCGAAGTAGTCCATGTTTTCGCCTGTAAAGACAAATGGTTTCACTAAGTCTGTGGCTTTTGGACTATCGCCAACTTTAATTTGTGCATTCTTAATAGTGGTGCATAAGGTGATTAATTCATCCACTGTGGTTGGAATTGACCAACCGTATTTTTCAAACATTGCAGAGTTGTAATAGATACCTGGAACGCCGCTTGTCCATGGAAGACGATAGGTATGTCCATTGAAGTAGATGGATTTATCATATTCATCATTGATTTTATCAACGACCTTGACACCGTCGACTTCTTCCTCTAATAAATCATCTAATTCTAATAATTTGCCTTTTAAGGCATATGTTTTCCAAGCTTTGTCACAACCGATGTATAAGTCATCGATGTTATCTCTGGAATATAAATTCTTATTAATTAAATCGTCTGCACTTGATTCTGCTTTGAGGTTCACTGTATAACCAGGATTTTGTTCTTCCCATTTCTCTTTAACGGCGTCGATCCATTCGCGGCCGTAACCTCTATTTAAACAAATAATATTAAGTTCGTGGTCGTTGTTGACTTTCTTTTTCGCACAGCCGGAAATTCCGCCCACACCAAGAGTGGTGATACCTAAAAGCAAAATGCTTTTACCGATAAAACTTTTCATAAAAGGTTCTCCTTATACACTTATATCTTAACAAGAATTCGAAAAAATAGTTATTTAATTTTGTAAAAAAATGCAAACTTTGACCTTTATAAATATTATCTATAAGGATTTAGTAAAATGTAAAATTGTTAAAATTTGGTATTTTTTAAGTTTGTGAAATATTATATAATGCTATTGAGAAAACTTATGAGACTGAACAAATCACTCTTATGTTGTTTATTAGTCGCCTCTTTTGCGGTCTGTGCTTCAGGCTGCCAAATGACTGATAAACCAAAAGATGACGTGGTGGAATATCCAAACGTCAGCGATGATTTAGAAATCCTTGATGGTGTGTCTTTTGATTATGACCATGCTTTCTTTGATGATTTCACTAATGGTGTCAATTATGATGACTGGATCATCTCCGAAGACTGCTGGGGTTCAAATAAAGGTGGTTTAACTGTTAAGAATTTATTCTATACAGACGAAGGCACCTTATTAATGAGAGCTACAGGCAACTATTATTCCGGTGATGAAATCCGTGGATATGGCCAAGTTAAAGATGGCAAATGCACTGGTGCATCTTTAGTCTCTAAATTCGTCACTGGTCCTGGCAGATACCAAGTGAGAATGAAACCATTCCCAAGACTTGGCGCTTGTACCGCTTTCTGGACTTATTCCAATAGACCAGTTCCTGGACAAGAAAACGATAACCACGAAATCGATATCGAGCTTCCAGGTGGTATGCATTATGGTATTCACTCATTCAAATATATGATGAACACCAACTACATCACCGAAAAATACATGGATAATTCTGACTTCATCATGTCTGAAGTCACTAATAATAAAATTATTAATTTAAACGACGGTGAATTCCATACCTTTGGTTTTGATTGGTATACAAACCCAGAAGTCATCGTTTATAGCGTTGATGGCATTGTCACATGTGTCAGCGATATCTTTATTCCATATTTAACAACCCGTATGTGGTTAGGTGTATGGATTAGCTTTAATGATTCGTTTATGGGCGCACCAAATTATGAATCTGACTTTATGGA
>JAFZRR010000058.1 GCA_017619815.1 Bacilli bacterium
AATTGAACCCCGATTCATAAGTGCTGTATGTATTGGAGGTTCCTGCCGGATTTGAACCAGCGGTCATTGAGTTGCAGTCAATTGCCTTACCAACTTGGCTAAGGAACCATCATGCAGCGCTATGAATTATAGCACCGCATTATTATTTCTTTCAAGAAACAAATAAACTTTTTATTAATATGTTACCGATTAGGCGGTAGTAACTCTATTCCACATTTCTTCGACTTTTGTGGTTTGAGCACCGAAATCTTTCATTAAGCAGCATTTCTTTAATGCTTCTTCGGTTGGATATTGAGCGTCAAATTGACGACCTTTTTGGCTTGTTGGGATGTTGATCTTTGCTTCTTCGCCGAAGTAGAAGGATAAGTCTACTTCGTAAACATCTGTTTCATCGTCTTCTGCAGCATATGTTTCATTAACATAGTCCCACATAGCTTCACCGACGATTGGGGATGTGTAACCAACAGCTTCCATACATTTTTGTGCTGTTTCTGGTAAGCATAAGAAGTTTAAGAATTCTTCTGCTAATTCTTTGTTAGCGCCTTTTGGCATACACCAACCATCGAACCAGACGTTGCTACCTTCTTCTGGAAGAGAGTAATTTAAGATTTTACCTGCTTCTTCTGCACTATCCATTGAATAGACTGAGTCGCCAGACCAAGCTAAGTTAGCGTGATATATACCTCTAACGATATCATCTTTGCCTTCATCAACTTCAAAGCCATAGACTGTGGAGTTTTTAGCGGCGATTAAAGCTTGTTCAACTTTGCTGATTGTTAGGTCATCACATCTATTAAAGATTGCGCTTAATTGAGCGTTGTAATCAGAAGCATCTTCTGGGATAGCGGCAATTTCGTCTTTGTAGACGTGGAAGATAGCGGTCACATATGTGTCACGCATAGAATCTTTTAATGAGAATTGTTTTCTTAAGGCTGTATTGTTGGACCATAAGCATTCCCAAGATTTAACTGTTTCACCAAAGGTGCCATCTAAGAAGGCTGGATCATAGGTGAAACCCATTGTGCCCCAGAAATATGGGATAGCGTATTGTAAGAATGAAGAACCATTCGCTAATGTTTCGTTAGCAAATCTTTCTCTAATGAATGGGGAACCGTAGTCGGCCCAGTTCTTTAAAGAATCACCATAAGAATCTGTAGTAGCATCATATGAGAATTCTTCAAGCATTCCTTCGTTGGCCATTTTTTGAATCATGTAATCAGATGGACAGATTAGGTCAGGACTGATGGATCCTAATGAGATTTGTTGATACATTTCTTCGTTGGTACTGAAGCATTCGTAACCTACCTTAATTTTTTGGCCGGTTTTTTCTTGATAGTACTTTTCGAATGCGGCAATTGTGCCATCTTCGATGTAGTTTCCGTCATCATCGGTGCCTTCGTAAATATAATCTTCCCAGTTATAAATAACGAGATCATATTTTGTGGAGCAACCTGTTAATGACACGAGGGCACCTAAGGCTAATGCAGGTGCGCAAGCTAATAAAGCGAGTTTGGATTTAGTCATTTTTAATTTTCTCCTTTTTGACAATATTTTTAGCATTTCTAGCACTCTTGATGTTCATAACAACCATAACTATTAAGATGACAGCAAAGAGAATCGCTGTAAATGCACGTAATTGAACTGGTAATCCCGCTTTCTTGGTTGCGGAATCGACATAGGTAGAAATGGTTTCAAATCCACCTGTGGTTGGTTTTGTAAACGCAGTGATGACATAGTCATCTAAGGACAATGTAACAGATAACAAGAAACCTGATAAGATACCAGGAATGATATCTGGAATAATAACTTTAAATAAGGATTGTGTTTGCGTGGCACCTAAGTCCATGGCAGCTTCATATAAAGCTGGATCCATTTGTTCTAACTTAGGTTGAACAGACATAACAACATATGGAATGGATAAGACAACGTGGCCGATAACTAAGGTGATGAAACTACGTTGTAATCCAAAGGCTTTTGCGCAGATAACGAATAAGACACATAAGCTAACTGCGGTAACGATTTCCGCGTTAACGACAGGGATTTGCGTTACGAAATCCATGGTGTTCTTCATCCATTTCTTTCTTAAATAGAAGATACCAATGGCACCTAATGTACCTAAAACGGTAGAAACAGAGGCCGCTACTAATGCAACTAAGATGGTATTACCAGCAGCGCTCCAAATGTTTTGACCAAACTTGTTATTTGGATCAAATAGTGTTGTGTAGTTTGAGAAGCTAAATCCGGTCCATACACCAGCGGTTTTACTAGGTGTAAATGAGAAAACGGTGATGTAAATAAGAGGGGCATACATGAGCAATAAGACAAAGTAAACGAAGACGTTTGCTAAGATTTTCTTTGCTTTAGCCCAGTTTCTCTTTCTTTGAAGGGCACGGTTAACTTGTTCAATGGTCATTTTTTGTTCCATTACCAAATACCTCCCTTCTTAGTATCTTCTTTGCCACTTAGAGATTTCTCAATTAATAATGTGACACCGATAATCATTAACATGACTAATGACAAAGCGGATCCAACGTGGTTACTAATTGGGCTTGTGGATTGACCGAACCAGAATTCGATAATGTTACCGATAATCTTGGTACTGTTTTCAGACATCTTATTCGCAATAACATATGAGGACATTGTTGGCATAAAGGTCATCATGCATGCAGAAACGATGCCCGGAATGGTCATTGGAATAATTGTTTTTGTAAAGACTTGGAATGGATTAGCACCTAAGTCCGCGGCCGCTTCAATTTGGTTCTTATCCATCTTTAACATTTGGTTATATAAAGGAAGGATAGCGAATGGTAAATAGTCATAGACCATACCAATAATAATAGCGACATATGGATAGGTAGCTGTTAAGTCCGCACCGATAAACACTTTGAAGAAAGCGTTGACTAAGGCTTTTAAACCAATGGTACGGATAACAAAGTTAATCCACATAGGTAATAAGAAGATATAAACCAATACTTTATTGGAATTATATTTTTTATTTGATAACAAATAAGCGATTGGGTAAGCGATTAAAATACACACAATTGTGGTAATAGCCGCAATCATAAAGGTGGCACCGATAACTTTCCAGTTCTCTGGGCTGGAGAAGACTCTGCCCCAGTTGCCGAATGAGAATTTTCCATTCTCATCTGTAAAGGCATAATACAAAATGAGGAGCAATGGGAAAATCACGAATAGCGCCATGAACACTCCATATGGAATGCATAAGCTACCACGGAAATTAAATCTCTTACGCTGTTTTAAAACTGCTTCAGACATTTTTATTTCTTCGCTCCTTTACGTGATAAGTGGACTTTTTCTAAATCAATAATTACGGAAACGGTATCATTTTCGTTCCATAAATCAGGTGTTGTTAAAATGAAGTCTTCATCATCTTCAGTTCTCACCATAATTTCATAGTGGTCACCGATATAAATTAAGGAAATGATGTTGCCATGAATGTCACTAGCATTTGGATCATCACTAATAGTGATTGCTTCAAATGGAACTTCGACATTGATTTCTAAGTTTTCGACATCAATTTCTTGACCGTTTTCATCAACGAGTGTTTCTTCGTCGTTATATTTTGCGCCTGGGAATAATGGCAAAATATCTAAGTCAAATTCGCTGCCAGCGAACTCAACGTCATAGTTTCTAGAAATATAGCCATCGTAGAAGTTGCTAACGAATGGTTTCTTCATAATTTGGATATTGATTGGGTCGACTTTTAAACCTACAGTTGCGCCTTCATCAAGTTCAGCTGTGGATTGCACCACGACTTCTGCTTTTCCGACTAAGATGATGTATTCATAGTGCATACCTTTGAAGATTTTGCTGCTAATAACACCATCGACTGTGCCAGCACCTGGCTTTGTTAAGATAATGTCTTCTGGTCTAACAACGACGTCGACTTTTTCGTTCACAGGGAATTTACCAAAGTCCACTGGGTCAGCATCCCAATATTTATTTAAGAATCTGACTTTGTTGTCTTTGGCCATTGTGCCTGTATAGATATTGGATTCTCCAATAAAGTCAGCGACGAAAGCGTTATTTGGTTCATCGTAGATTTCTTTTGGTTTACCAACTTGTTGGATTTCACCATCGTTCATAACAACAATTGTGTCAGACATGGTTAAAGCTTCTTCTTGGTCGTGTGTGACGTAAATGAAGGTAATACCAATTTTCTTATGCATCTCTTTTAATTCGAGTTGCATTTCTTTTCTCATCTTTAAGTCAAGAGCGCCTAATGGCTCATCTAAAAGAAGAATTTCTGGTTCATTAACAATCGCTCTAGCGATAGCGATTCTTTGTTGTTGACCGCCTGAAAGAGTGGAAATATCTCTCTTTTCAAATCCTTCGAGGTCCACGACTTTTAAAGCGTTTTTCACTTTTTCAGAAATTTCCGCTTTTGTTAAGTGTCTATATTTTGTAACAGTGTTACCGTTTTTGTCGGTAACTTCGTATGGAATCTTTTTAAGTTTTAAACCAAAGGCAATATTGTTATAGATATTTAAATGGGCAAATAATGCATATCTTTGGAAAACTGTATTAATTGGTCTTTTATAAGGAGGTAATAAGGAAATATCTTGACCATTGAGGTTGATGATACCACTTGTTGGAAGTTCAAAACCAGCGATCATTCTTAAAGTTGTGGTTTTACCACATCCAGAAGGACCTAAGAAGGTAACGAATTCGCCTTTCTTGATTTTGAGATTAAAGTTTTCGACAGCATAACTATCGCTGTCTGGGAATTTTTTGCAAACATCAATGAGTTCAATAATATATGGATTTTCTTCCACGACTTCATTGACTGGTGTTTTTTCTTTTGCCATATCCACCCCTCCTTTTAATTAAAAAAGATACAAATTACTTTGTACCTTATGAATCTATTATGGGCGGAATATTAGCTAGACTATAGACTAACTACACGTCATTCATTTTGGGAGTCTATATAGTAAATACTTACTTTTACTACTCTTATTATGCATTCACAAGGTACGACGGAGACTTTCACTCCAAGCATAAGCTTATAAATTAATAACAAGATATCACTATCTCTAATCCGGCATTTGACCAGCTGTCCGAGGCTTTTGTCCTTCTATCTCTAGATTGGGTCAAGTTCAATGCATCTCACATTGATAGAATTAGGTGTGACGTAGTCCCAAAATTTACGACTACTTTTTTCACGTGAAAAATAATATATATATTTGATATAAATTACAACAATATTTTTTCTAAAAATTTTTGCACAAAAAAGTTTATGGGTTTTTTATCTAGTATTTAACTTATTTTTTGCAAAAAATATGCAATTGTTTTATATTAATAACACTTATGAAAAAGTTATTGTTTTTACTTCCATTACTCACACTTGCATCTGTCGGCTTAAATGGATGCAATCAAGATAAACGCGCTCGCCTCACTTATGGCACTCTCATTGAGACCAAAGCAGAGGAAATTGTTTATGGCACTTTAGCGAGCAAAGCAAGCCGTGGCGAAAACCTTTTAATCGCCGTCTATCAAGACACTCTTCCATGCGGTTGCTGGTCAACATTCCATGAGATTCTCGATAAATACGTTGAAGAATATCAAACAAAGGTCTATTACATCGCCAGTTCTCAATTCTCTGATGATGAAGATACATTTGGATTAACAATCCTTAAGGAAACTTCTGATCCAACATTTGCTCTCATCAAAGATGGAAAGAAAGTAAACGAATACATCTATGGCAAAAATACTAAACCAATGTTCCAAACCTTATCAGGCTTAAGAAAAGCGGTTAGTAGAATTGCTAGAGATCCACAATATTTCTATGTTGATCAAGCATATTTAGATAATGCTTTGTTTGTAACAAAGGAAGAAGTTGTTGTTCATTATATTTGGCACTTCTGTCCAGACTGCAACGACTGTTTCCCTGAAGTTATGATTCCATATAGCAATAAGAACAATTTCTCTAAGAAGGTATGGATTATCGACTTAGCAATTCCTGGATTATTAATTGATCCAGTCACCAATGAAGTGAATAAGAACTATCAAGGATATATCGATTTCTTGCATGATCACAAAATGTCATATTATGAAGGAAATGAAACATTTGGTTATGATAGAGGTTTCGTTCCAACCACACAAATATGGCAAAACGGCGAACTTAAAGATATGAATGTTTACTTCAATGATGCAGTAGAAAAGAACGAAGCTGGTCAATTCTATGTCTCTCGTTCCTACTACACAGAAGATAGAGTAAAAGACTTAGGATACACAAACGAAGTTTTAGAAGGAAAAATCCTCACTGAAGACCAAGTTAATATTTCCACGAAGGGTGGCGTTGAATCATATTCTTGGAAAATGGATTCCGCAAGGCTATATCACAAACCAATCATGGAAGCTTTCTTCGATAAATACGTTAAATAAAAGAAACAGCCAATTGGCTGTTCTTTTTTTACATCGCTATTTGAGAATAGAATTTATTAATTCTTTCTTTTAGTTTTGTTCTTAGTCTTGCCTTCACAAGTTCATTCGTAAATGAGTGATTGATAGAATTGAGCAAGAAACCATATACTTCATCTTTGGTTAGATTAAAGGTTTGATATAAATGAGAGAATTCTTGGTAAACGTCAGTATTACTGACGGTCATATTATCACTGTTAATTGTAAGAGCGATGCCGTTACTCATAAATTTTCTTAATGGAACATCGGCATATGTTTTTAATGATTTTGTTTGTAAATTGCTGGTTGGACAGAATTCAAAACAAATATCTTCTTTCTTGGCACGTCCACCATCTTTATCGACATCAAGGTGAACACCGTGGCCGATACGAGTAGCACCATTATCTAACGCCATCATTACTTCATCACTGCCAGTGGCTTCACCAGCATGGATGGTAATGTTTAACCTATATTTTTTAGCTAAATCAAAGACATTTTTATAGTAAGAACTTGGGTGCATAGCTTCTGCACCAGCAAGGTCAACACCCACTACTCTAGTACCTTTTAGCTTATTAGCGACTTCAATAGTTTCCATATTCACTTCTTCAGCGCCATGTCTCATACAACAAAGAAGTAAATTGGCTTCAAAATCTTCACATTCTTTTAATGCTTCTTCAAGTCCTTTAAGAGCGGCTTTTGCCACTTCTAATTGTGTGAGTCCTTGTTCCAAATGAAGTTGAGGAGCAAATCTAATTTCCGCATAGATATATCCCATCTTATAAAGTCTTCTTACTAAGGATGAAACAGCGTGAGCGATATTCTCTTTTTTCTGTAAGAGTTTA
>JAFZRR010000059.1 GCA_017619815.1 Bacilli bacterium
AAAGTAAGCTTATTCATATTACTTAATTAAGTCATTAATGACTTCAGATGCAATTAATAAACCACAAGCGGATGGAACAAAGGCGTTACTTCCTGGGATAGGCTTACCGTTTTCGTTAAATTGTTGTTCTTTTAACTCAACGGGTCTTTCTTTTGAGAACACTACTTTGAGTTTCCTAATGCCGAGTTTTCTTAATTCCTGACGGATTTTCTTCGCTAATGGATCATATTCAGTCTTATTAATATCAGCAACGATAAATCCCATTGGGTTGAGTTTGTTGCCTGCACCCATTGATGAAATCATTGGGATATTTAATTCGCTAGCTTTTTTAATGATTGCTAATTTAGCTTTCACTGTGTCAATTGCGTCAACGATATAGTCAAATTGACTAAAGTCAATCTCATCAATATTCTCTGGTAAAACAAACATCTTTTTAACTTCCACAACTGCGTTTTCGTTAATAGATAGGATTCTATCTTTCATTGCGACAACTTTGTATTTGCCAAGCGTTTCTTTTGTGGCGATGATTTGTCTATTGAAGTTCGATAAATTGACCGTATCGTTATCAATTAATGTAAAACGGCCGATTCCGGTTCTCGCTAAAGATTCAGCGACATAACCACCGACACCACCGACACCAAAAATAGCGATATGGCATTTTGATAATTTATCCATCGCTTCTTTGCCGTATATTAATTCGCTACGAGAAAATAATTCTTCCATTTTAACTTAATGAGTAATCTCTATCTAATTGGATATAGAAGGTCATATCAGGATATGCTTCTTGAAGTGCATTTCTAATTTCTTCAATGCGTTGTTCTGGTTCTTTTTCATTAAATGAAAACACTAAATCGAAATTACAGAACTTTTGGATCTCATCCACAAAGAAACCGTGCATTTGGAGAATGTTTGGATTGTTCTTCATAAATTCTTGGATTTTAGAACGAATCTCTTTAGATAATTTGCTATCCACGTTATCCGCGTAAATACCAACAGTCATGAACATGTTATATTTGGACGCCATCAAAGCGGCGATATTTCTTTCAATGATTTGGATTTCTTTCGCGGACAAACCACTATCAACACCAATATGAACAGAACCAACGTATTTGTTTGGTCCATAACTATGGATAATTAAGTCGTATGCACCTTTAACTCCAGGAACTGAGGAAATATCCGTTAACATATTTTTTGTTTCTTCTGGGTCGTGTCTTTCACCGATGATGGATGAGAATGATTCTCTTAAAACATCAATACCGGATTTAATAATGAATAAACCGATGATAATACCTAAATATCCTTCAACGTACCAGTGCAATGTAACTGCGAAGATAGCACCTACTAAAGTTGCTGTAGATAATATCGCATCAAACAAAGCATCTGTACCGGAAGCTTTTAAAGCTTCACTTTGGACTTTTTTACCTTGAATCTTGTAGAAGATTCCGATACCAATCTTGACCAAGATGGCGACACCGATAATGACTAATGAATACCAAGCAAATGATGGAAGTGTTTTATCTCCACTTGTAAAGTATTCAACGATACTAACAATTGATTCATAAATCGCTACACCACCAGCGAATAAAATAAGGACAGCGATAATTGTGCTGGTAATATATTCCACACGGCCATGTCCAAATGGGTGTTTTCTATCTGGTTTCTTATTAGATAACTTTGTGCCAATGATTGTGATGATGCTACTTAAAGCATCAGTTAAGTTGTTTAAGGCATCCATAACGATAGAGATGGATCCAGCAATAAAACCAACGAATGCTTTAAAGCCCACTAAAAGGATATTGGCAATAATGCCAATAATACTAGTTCTAATAATAGTTTTCTCACGATTGATGGGTTTAGTTTCCATAATTAAGTATTTTTATTTTATAACAAAAATGAAAATAGTATAATAATTCCGTTAAATGGAGGAAACATTATGCACAAATTAGTGCTCATTAGACACGGTGAATCCGAATGGAACAAACTCAACCTCTTTACAGGTTGGACCGATGTTGAATTAAGTGAAAAAGGTGTCGAAGAAGCTCATCGCGCCGGAAGAACATTAAAAGAAAAAGGTTACGATTTTGATATCGTTCATACCTCTTTATTAAAAAGAGCCATCCATACAATGAACAACGTTCTCTTTGAATTAGACAGAGAATGGTTACCAGTTTACAAATCCTGGAGATTAAATGAACGTCACTACGGTGCATTACAAGGTTTAAACAAAGCCGAAACCGCAGCGAAATATGGTGAAGAACAAGTGAAGATTTGGCGTCGTTCATATGACTGCCCTCCACCAGCACTTGATAAAGATGACCCAAGAAACCCTGCTTTACAAGCTCAATTCAGAGATGTTGATCCAAAAGATTTACCATTAAATGAATCCTTAGAATTAACAGTTAAGAGAGCGGTTCCTTACTTCGAAGAAGTCATCAAACCACAAATGGAAGCCGGCAAGAGAGTCTTAGTCGTTGCTCACGGTAACTCCTTAAGAGCTTTAGTCAAATACTTCGATAATATGGCGGATGAAGAAATCGTCGGTGTTAACATTCCTACTGGCGTTCCACTAGTGTATGAATTCGATGATAATATGAAAGCCGTTAACCACTATTATTTGATGGACGAAGAAGAACTCAGAAAACAAATGGAAGCGGTTGCAAATCAAGGCAAAGCAAAATAATTAATCTATTAAAAAATAAAACCAGTCCAATCGGGCTGGTTTTTTTCTTTTAGTTTGCTCTAGCTATCGCATAGTTCACAACTGTAGCATAACTATCGTCATCTATTTCGTAATAAATTACTTTACTGCCTCCAGAAAAAATATATGCGTCAAGCGTATAAGTTGTACTCGCAGTTTTTAGTTCAAACCAATAAGAAGATATACATTTACAAGGCGAGGCATGTCTCTCAATTGGCATATTTAATATGTTCTTAGCAACATCGGTTATATGTTCCTCGGAAACAACATAGGTTTCAGGATTTTCACCAAATCTATAAGTAACAGTAATAGAAGTTATTTCTTTAGCGGATAACATTGCCGCGACACCTAAAGATGAACGAGCACAACCCGAAATACTTAAAGCAAAAAATGGAAGCGCGAATATTAGTTTTTTCATGCTTCCATTTTAAGAAAAAGATTTGATTGTATCAACAAATATTAGAATCCTGTGATTAAGCAAGTGATGTATCCTGCGGTAACCGCAACTAAGAAGCAGATGAGAATGATCCAAAGAATATTCTTTGCTGCTTTTCTATTTCTTAATAACATGAGCATGCCTAAGCCAGCGTTCACTAATAAGCCAGAGAGTAATGCGCCAAAAGCGAGATTACCGTTAACAAACAATTCACTCAAAAGAATTGAAGAGGCGCAGTTTGGTATTAAACCAATAATCGCTGCGAATAATGGAGATAAGTATTTGTTTGTTTGGAGAAATGCTGCGAAGTTTTCTTCCCCCACAAAGCCAATAATAAAGCCTAATGTGAGGTTGATAGCTAATACGTATCCGAATATTTCTAATGAATGGAATAATGGATGAACAAGGTGTTTATGCCATTTATTCTCTTCGTGATGGTGATGATGATCGATTGGACAATCGTTTTCTTCCACTTCTTCATTTGTTTCCACGACTTCTTGTTGTTTTTTGAAAATTAAATCGGTTAATAAACCAACACCGAAACCAATTGCGAACTTCAAACCAAATAATGGTAGTAACATAATCATCTTATCTGGTTTCCAACTAGCTAAGATTTCAATGAATGCTTCATCGCTACAAGAAAGGAAGATAGCCACCAAAGTACCAATAGAAATATATTTTTTAATATATAAGTCTGCACCTAATACACTTGTGCCACATTGAGGAACAAGACCAAATAAAGCACCGAATAATGTACCCGTTTTCTTTCTTTTTACTAAAAAGTTAGCGAGTTTATGTTCAAAAAAGGAAAGAATGATATGGATAACAAAAACAAAGGCAAAGACTAACGCGCTGTCTTTTAAAGCATCAAGAATAATATCCCACGCTAGTTCCCAGGTCATAACGATTTCTCCTTCTGACAATCTTCACAAAGACCATAGAGATTAATCTTACTTAAATCCACTGCAAAACCATGTTCATCTTTGATATGGCCCAATAAGTGATCAACTTCACCGCATTCTAAATGAATGAGTTTGCCACATTTTTCACAAATTAAATGGAAATGATGATGGCAGTCACTATCACCAATAAATTGAAAACAGCAAGATGAATTTGGACCAATAATGTATTTTCTCACTTGTCCTTCACTAACTAGAGAATCCACTAAACGATATAAAGTAGCTACGGGAATATCTTTCACACCTTTTTGGATTTCTGTCATTGTGAGGTGTTTATCAGAATGTTTCTGTAAATAATTAATGAGTTGATATTTATGTTTAGTTTGATATTTCATAACGGCACTAATTATAGGCGTGTATAAAAATGAGTTCAAGGAAAATGATAATGATTCTCATTTTTATTTGTGAACAAGACGAAAAGAAAAGGACCAAAAGGTCCTATTCTTATTTAACATCTCTCTTGCGGAAGATGAGCCATCCTCCAAGAGTGAAAACCACTGAATAAGCAAGGTTGTTGCAGAGATGAATGATTAAGTTCGTGTTTGTAATTGTGAACTTGTGTGTTGATTCAATGACATCGTAAGAACTTAATGCAAATAATGGATTGAGTATACGAGATACTAAGAGGATCATTGTTCCAGTTGTATCTTGTTGTTCTCCCATGCTCAATAAGCTTGCCACCATTGCTTCAATAGAGAAGAACATCAATAAAACAATGATGATTGGAATACATGGTCCCATATTTCTAAATACGGTAGAGAAGAATACTGTCATTGCAGTAACTGTAATATAAACAGTGATACCCACTAAAACAATTTTCCAAACAAATTCTGGACTAATTGTGGTTCCAAATGAAAGTGTCGCGGAAAGATTGTCCATTGCAAAGATGGTCCCGTTTGGATTAAATTTGCCCAAGATAGAAGCCAGTCCTACACATAAACCAACGTAGGCGATAATGACTACGAATGTAAAGACTAATCCGGAAAGGAAAATGGAGAAATAAATCTTTGATTTACTGTTACCAGCAATAATCTTATTTCTAATTGTGCCGCTATTGAATTCAGAAACTGTGAAAACAGTCAAAAGAATTGGAATAACAAGACCAAAGTTAGATGCTGGACTGAGTGTATTAACCAAGAGGTTTTGTCCATTGCAGTAATTAAATGCAAATTCATTTTCACTACCGAGCCAACTTAATACATCAATTAAGGCAAATGTGCCTGTCATAAAGAAGGCCATGCCAATACCGATAAATAATGTAATTCTAAATGTTAAATCTCTTCTAAGTTTGAAGAGGAATGCTCTAAAGAGGTTTCTCATAATTAATTAACCCCCTTATTAATAAGCTTTAAGTAATAATCTTCGACACCTTCATCAGAAGAATTAACAGCGAGGATTTTCACTTTCTTCTTATGAAGATTAGAAATTAATTCACCAATATCAATACTATCGAAGATTTGTACATCACCATTTGGATAAACTTTGAAGTCTTCAAGTTTTAAGGCTTTGAGTTCTTTTTCAATACCTTCAATATTATCGACTTTAATGGTGATGGATTTACGGCATTTATTTTGAAGTTCTTCAACGGTTAATTCTTCAACGATTTTTCCATGGGAAATAAATCCATAAATGGAAGCAATCTTTTCTAGTTCGGAAAGAATATGAGAAGATATTAAGACCGTAATGCCTTCTTTTTCGTTTAATTCGATTAATAAATCTCTTAAATCAGCGATGCCTTGTGGATCTAAACCATTCATTGGTTCGTCTAAAAGCATGAGCTTTGGTTTGTTCATTAACGCTAAAGCGATACCGAGTCTTTGTCTCATACCTAAAGAGAAGTTTTTGGCTTTCTTATCGCCAACATCTTCAAGATGGACTTTAACTAATAAATCTTTTATCTCTTCTTCGCTAACTTTAATGCCGAGATAAAAGCCTTGATAAAGAATATTTTCTCTCGCTGTCATCGAAGGAACAATTGACGCCGCTTCCACGATTGCGGAGATTTGTTTTCTTTTTTCGTAAATCTTGTAATCTTTATTGGAAACACCAAAAAGAGTAAAGCCACCAGAAGTCGGTTCAGCTAAACCAGTTAATAAACGCATAATTGTAGTTTTACCACTACCGTTTTCCCCGACAAAGCCATAAATGGTTCCTTCTGGGATATGCATATTAACGTGATCGATGACTACTTTTTTGGAATATTTCTTAACGAGATCGTGAGTTTCAATCAAGTAATTCATAATACTCAATCACCTTTCTTAACATTATTAAAGATAACACAACATTTTATTTTTCTAAATAAATATAGGATTACTTAGGCCACACAAATGTGGAGTTGAGATTATATTCTCCGTTATCAATGAGAATATCTTCTCCAGACATAGATTTATTCACCATTGTAAGGAAATAGACCCAGTCGCAAACTTCGCTTTCAGTCATCCATTTCTTCATTGGTGTAGCTTCCATGATTTGTTCCCAGGATTTTCCATCATCCATCACTGGTTTATTACTTTCAGTAAGAACGCCACCTAAAGAGATGGAATTAACTGTCACACCATAAGGTGCAAGTCTAGAAGCAACATTCTTCATATATCCCACCATTCCCGCTTTGCTAGCGACGTATTCTGGGAATTCGAAACCACTTCTTGAGGAAGCGGAAGCATTAAATAATATGGATTTAATAGATGGGTTGAAACCGTATTTTTCAGTCACATAAATCGCGGACTTCAAATTATTATCGATATCATCTTTGCAGTTTTGTAGTCCGGCATTATTGATAAGAACTTCAACATTTTCGATATCTGGAAGTTTGTTTTTCTTAGAAACGTCCACATTAAAGTGATGATAATTTTTATCGTTAATTGAAGATTCTAATAAATCTAAGCCATATACTTCATGTCCTTGGCTAAGATATCTTTTTGCTAAAGCAAGTCCAATACCTTTAGATGTTCCCGTGATTAAGATTTTCATCGTTATTACCTCCGTTTACATATTCGAAATATTGATATCCAATGTTTTGTTTTTTCCAGTTCTTGCAAACCCAATATCCGAATGGTGAAAACACCACTTCAAGGATAAGTTCAAAACCTGCGCCGATAAGGGAACAAGTAACACATTGGATGAACGTCCAGTGGAATCCATCCCAAAAGATTGGAGCAAATAGCATAAATGTTAACATCGCAAAGATAAGATTATCGAAGAATTGTCCAATAAATGTAGAAACGTAGCTTCTTGTGATAAAAGCCAATTTACCGTCTGGATTCTTCTTAAATGTTTTACCTATAAGGTAATTCATTACGTTATTAATAATTGCGGAACATAAGAACGCGATTGAAGAAGAAAGTAAGATGAACCATGTTCCTCCAAAGATTTCATTAAACTTAGAATAGTCATCTGCAGTTGAAGGAATAATGCTCACAATATAGAAAATAAGGCACACTAGAAGGTTCACTACCATCGCGAAGATTGAAAGTCTTGTCGCAGCTTTTGGGCCAAAGTGTTTTGTGACAATATCCATACACAGGAATGATAGCCAGCTTACTAAGATACCACCATCAAGTGCGAGGTATTCGGTTTGGACTAAAGTCTTGTTTGCTAATAAGTTCATAGTGATAACACTCACTACAAAAAGAGCCACCACAACGGATGGAATTGTTCTTAAAAGCAAAACTGTTTCTTTAAATCCTTTAACCAATTTGTTTGGTTTTGGATTTTCTTTACTCATAAAAAAATTCTCCTTGGTTTTATTTTGTTAAGCGAAGGATTTAGAGGCCGAACTCCGCTTGTGTAATTATATTAACACGTAAATAGAAAAATAAAAGAGGTATTACTACCTCAATTATTAGAGAATTTGTTTCTTTTCTTTGTTCTTATAGGTGACGAACTTTATTTTATAATCGCCATCTTGGATTGGTTCGCTTTCGTTTATAATCTCGAATCTTGGATCAGCATCAATATTCACAAAGAATACTTCTGCCCCACCGATGGCGTCTACTTTAGTTAAATACACTAAATCGACATATTCGAGTGTTTGGCGGTACATGGAAGCTCCACCAATGATGTAAACGTCTTCTTTTTCCGCGTATTTTGCCACCGTTTTAAGGAATTCTTCAAAGGAATGAACATTTACCACTCCCTCGTAATTATGGCTCTTATCCGCGGACAAAACGATATTTGTTCGATTCTTAAGTGGTCTCTGATTAGGAAATGATAAAAGAGTGTTTTCCCCCATCGCGACAACATGGTTTAATGTGGTCTTACGGAAAAAGGCCATGTCTTCTTTCAAAGAGAAGAGCAAGCCGTTCTTTTTACCAATTCCGTATTCTTTATCACAGTTTAAGATCGAAATAATCATAATTAGACTGCCACTGGGATTTTCTTATCGAGTTTTTCAAACTCGTAATCAATGAGTTCAAAGTCTTCCACTTTAAAGTCGTAGAAGTTTTTAATATTTGGATTAATTCTTAAAGTTGGTGCTTTGTGTTGTGGTTTGGCGATGACTTCTTTGACTAAATCGATATGTCTATCATAGATATGAGCATCCGCGATAACATGGATGAGCTTACCTGGTTTTAAACCAGAGACTTGTGCGAACATCATAATGAGTAATGCATATTGCAAAACATTCCAGTTGTTCGCTGTTAACATATCATTGCTTCTTTGATTTAAGATGCCGTTTAATGTATCGCCTGTGACGTTGAATGTCATGCTGTATGCGCATGGATACAAATTCATTTCGTGTAAATCTTCGAAATTATAGATATTGGTCATAATTCTTCTGGATTGTGGATTATGTTTCAAGTCATATAAAACACGATCAACTTGGTCGAATTCACCTTCTGGATAGATGGATTTCTTTGCTAATTGGTAGCCATAGGCTTTACCAATGGAACCGTTTTCATCCGCCCAAGAATCCCAAATATGGGATTTTAAGTCATGGATGTTATTGGATTTCTTTTGCCAAATCCAAAGGAGTTCATCTAAACAAGATTTAAAAGCAGTTCTTCTAATTGTTAAAATTGGAAGTTCTTCTTGTAAATCATAGGTATTAACAATACCGAACTTTTTAATTGTATGAGCAGGAGTTCCATCTTCCCAATGTGGGCGGACTGGTAAGTCCTTATCGGAAAAACCATTCTCCATAATATCTTTCATATTCGCAACAAAGATTTCATCAGCACGTGACATAATAAGTACCTCACTTCTTCAATATTATCTATTATTTAATAAAAATAATCATTACATTTCTTATAGTTTTTCAATATATCTGTCGATTATTGGATAAACGCCCAAATAACGGTCATTAATCTTGCCAACATTTTTGCCTAATTCCATAACGCCATCACCACTTCCGGTATATAAAGACCAGGTTGGTAATCCTTCTCCATTTGGGTCACCAGTCTTGGCGAAATTAGACCAATAGGAAAGCATGGTTTCGGATAGCTTTAAATCATCATTATTATAACGATAACTATATTTGCAATTTTTCACATTGCCATAGGCATAGATCATTTCTCCAGCATGATATGTACCGTGGAATCCATTTTCTTTTGTAAATTGATAACGATAAACAGGTGTTCCTGTGGATACCGCCATATTGCTCCAAGAATGATGCGGTTGAATAAACCAATAAATTGAGAATACTTCATTGAACGTTGAGAAAGCGTCTTTTTCTATCGCATCTTTATAGTGGTTATATAACTCTTCAGCGGTTTCTTTGTCGAAGTTATCCACTAAACGAGATTTGATGTTCTTCTTATTTGTTGGATTAAAGAGATAAGTTGGGACACAGAAAGCATCACCCTCTTTGACGTTATAACCATTAAGCAAAACTTCTTCGTTGTTTTCGCCATCTTTATAAACGTCATATGGATGTTTGGTTAAAGCATATCCATCTAGTGTCATACCGGAATTAGAATACTTTGTATTAACAAGCTTGCTTGCGGGAATCTTTCTCAATTCTTCTATCGAAGAACACTTAAATTCCTTCATAATGTCTTGTCCTGTCTTTAAGGCATCATCTAACTTACGATATGTGTGTGGAGCTTTCTTAACCACTAAAGAAGATGACTCGCCAATTGCGCGTTTAAAAAGACCATGTGCTAACGGACTTGCGCATAATGCGGAAACGCTAGATGAGCCTGCGGATTCACCAGCGATTGTGATGTTATTTTTATCTCCACCGAAATATGAAGCGTTTTTATTAATCCATTCCAAAGCTTTAATTTGATCTAAAAGACCATAATTGCCTGTTGTGTGATTTGGTGATTCGTTTTGAAGTTCTGGATGAGCAAAATAGCCAAATACGCTTAAACGGTAGGTAATTGTAATCATAATGACACCCTTTTTTGCCATTTCTTCACCATTGTAATCACTATAAGCGGAACTGCCTGTTGTTAAAGAACCACCATGGATAAATGTCAAAATAGGAAGATTTGTTTCAGTGGTATTTGGTTTCCAAATATTTAGATATAGAGAGTCTTCAGACATGTTTTGTTCGGAATGCATGTTGTAGTCTGGATGCCAACCTTTTTCAGCATACATATCTACTAATGTAGATGTAATGGCATTACTACTAGGTTGCATACTTCTTGGAGCAAAATAAGAGCAATCCATGACGCTTTCCCAATTTTCAACGTCTTGTGGTTCTTTCCATCTCAATTCTCCAATTGGAGCTTTTGCATATGGGATGCCAGCGTACACTTGTACGGTTTTATCTTTGTTATAAACGCCTTGAACTTGACCGTTTTCTAATGAAAGCACTTCTGTTTTAACTGGATGAGAATAATTAACAGCCTTCCATCTTTCCGTTACTGGTTGAGTTAAAGGTACTAATATCGCAGTGGACAAAATAAACGCTAAAGTAGGAATCATTCTAATAACAAATTTCTTATTTCTAAGAATTATTCTTAAAGATACAAAAGCGGCGATGAATATAAGTTCTAAAATGAAGCAAATTAGTGGTCCGTTTGCTAAGTCAAAGTAGAACAAAGTAAATACAGTAATTAATAGGCTTATAACACCCATAATTATCCAAAATGCAATCTCTCGTTTTTTATTCATAGAGACATTGTAAAACAAAAACCTAATAACTTCTATTTAGAAGTGTTAAAATATCTTAAAGAAAAATTGCCTATGAAAAAACTAAGTATTCTCGCACTACTTGCAGTGTCCATGTCCGTGGTTGCTTGTCAACCAAAAAAAGAAAATAAAGAACCAGATGATTCTCTAAAAGATGATGAAGTTCAAGTTAGGCTTCCCGCCAACATGAATGAAAATGTTGGTGGTTATGATGTTAGACTTCGTTTTGATGATGCCTTCTTTAAAGAAGACGCCAAAAATTTTAACCAAGAACTCGCACTTCTTTCTTTAGGAAACACATTTACTACGGCAAGTGCTGATTTAATTGAAGCGTTCTACGGCCGTTTACAATTCGACACCAATATTAAATATACAGGATATGTTGATGATCCAACTGAAGACTCGATTGGATATTCTTTTGCTCATAAGAAAATAGATGATTCTGATTTAATTGCCATTTCCATTAGAGGATTTAATTATGGAAAAGAATGGTCTAACAATTTCTTGGTGGGAGAAACAGGCAATCATGAAGGTTTCCAAGCGAGATCAAATGAAATTTATAGCGATTTAAAAAACGAAATCGAATTCCACAACTATCAAAATGTTAAATTATGGATTACTGGTTATTCTCGTGGTGGCGGTATTTCTAACGTATTATCACATCAAATCCTTTCTTCTAACGAAATCGATGTCGCTCAAGAAGATATGTACGTTTATACATTTGAGGCACCTCGTGGATTAAGTGAAGAAAATGCAGTTGCCTATCCAAATGTTCATAACATCATCAATAACGCTGACTTAGTTACCTATCTTGCTCCAGAACAATATGGGCTTTATAGATGCGGTGTCGATGTGCAAATTTACTCCGCTTCCAGTAACTTAAGTAGGTTATTGTACGACTTTGATAAAGATATTGTTCTTCCCGAATTTACTCCAAACGCTAATTACGCTAATGAACAAGAATGTATTGCTTGGATGATTAATGAAATCACAAAAGAATTAGATACAAGCGATCCTGATAATGCCGCCTCAACCGCTCATACTAGAGTAGACTATGTTAACAACTACCAAACTGGTATCAGATACATGATGGGATTATTCTTCTCATTAAATAGCTCAACCACAAATAAGATTATGGAAAATTTAAATGGTTTAGATGCTACAGGAATGTTTATGCTACTCGGCGATGATGGCATTTATAATTTCTTAAAACCAATCTTGGATGAAGATAACGTTAACTATAACGACGAAGATCTTAAAGCCAATTGCGCGGTCATGACAAAATTCCTACGCAACAATCTCGTCTTATTAATGGGCACACTAATGGATAATTCCGGAATGGATAATCTAAAACGTATCCTTTATATGCATGCTCCTGAAGCGGAATATGTCTTATTAAAGGATTTAAAGATTTATTAATTTATTAATAAAAGCAAGGCTAAGCGGCCTTGCTTTTTTCTATCCTTTCTTCGCTGACTTTAAAGTATTTTTGATAATTCTTTTTGCAGTAATTTGGATGTCTTTCTTTTTGATATGGAACTTCTTTGAAGGTATATGGTTCATCCACTCTCCAGGAGTTGAACATGCCAACTTTGATCGCGTGTCTTGGACAATACATGATGCATCTTTGACACATCAAACATTGGCCTTTAAATTTGAACTTTCCATCTTTGAACTCAATGTTACAAGCGGGACATTCTTTGACACATTTCATACATTTAACACATTTGTTCTTTTCTACCTTGTAGAATCTTCCGTTAAATCTGCCTCCCCACCACTGGATTCTAAGAACCCAAGCGAAGAAACGGTCTAAAAAGAACCTTTTCATATGACTATCTTTATGGCTAAAGAAATCGTTTAAATCTAATGGAATTAATCCTTCCATTACGTTATTCATACGGTACGCCATAAAGTCGCTATGACGGAAAATAAAGGAATACGGCATTAAATAATGGTATTCATTTGTGACTGTAATGTTTCTTTTCTTTAATAAAGAAGTGAGATATAAGCTAGAGGCATTATTCCAAAATAAATGTTCTCCAGATTGTTTCATAATTAAACATGGTTTGTTCTCGTTAGCCTTTACCATTTTCTTCACATAGGAAATGATTGGTTTAGGAGCGTTAAAACCATAGATTGGGTAAGTGATTATCAAGCCATCATACTCATTGATATCTTTAATTTCATCTTTGATGACATCAACAGTATCTAAAGTATGTTGAAGAGAGATGAGATTATGATTAATCACATCCATCACTCTTTTACTATTTCCGGTACCTGTAAAATAGATTCCTAAAAATCTCATTTAATCTTGGCCTCGTATTTGTCATTCATGTAGTAACAATGATTCTCATCTTTATCGTGAGAGTCATACCAGAAAGCACCAAAGATGGCGTCTTTTTTGCTTAAACGGTCGAAATCCCAAGTATTAGAAGTATATAAAGGGTTGAACCAGTGGCCACCTCTTAATACTGTATATGGACGAGAGAAGAATGTTTCTCCATCGCTATTTTCCCACTTGAGTTTTTGATATACATCGCCAGTTTTAAATTCTTGAGAAAGAAGTTTGCCACCATGGAGTTTAGCGACATTTTGTAAATCTTCAATGGTGATATCTTTATCGCTCTTATCGATGTCAAAACCATAGTTAATTGGTTCATAATTCTTGACGTTTTGCACTGCTTTATAATCCCAAATTTTGAAGTCTTCCCATTTATGGGAGAGATTCTCATATGCTTCTTTACTACCAAAGAATGCGGTTAATCTAGCAATGTCATTATGTTTATACCAATAAACAGGGGAATTACTATCTTTAAATAATCTCTTAATTGCGAATTTCTTAATTAATCCAGCAGGGACGATTTTGGCCATGCCGTAATAGCCGTATTTCTTTTTAATCTTTGGCCAATATTCTTCGATTTTATCGTTTTGATAATGGAATAAGTTTTCTAAATCATCACCATCATAATAGAAACCACCGTGGAAGTTCCTAGTGACATTATAATGAGGTTCAAAGAATTTCTTTGTGCTACCACCGATGAGTTTAAAGCCACCTTCGACAGTTTCAAATCCAGAAATGCGGTTTTCTTCACCCGCGCCTAAGTTAAATACTTTTCTCCAGAAGTTATCAAAGGTCAAATGACCAGCGATATCTTCTCTAATAATATTCGCCATAAGAAGACCACTGTCTTCTGCGGTAGACCATTCCAATGGATCGTTAAATGGTGTATGGAACATAAGTCCATCACTCATATTGGCGTTAAGCATTTCTAAATACACCATCGCTGTTTGTCTAATAATAGCGAAATATGGAATATTACTTTCTAAGATGCGATATTCACCTCTTAATTTATGTGCGGCATAGACATCAAAGACACTTGGAAGTAATGGATCTCCCACTCTTTCAAATGGATGTTTTTCATTTCTATGACCATATAAAGCAACAGAGGTAATATCGATGAATTTTATATTTGGACGTTCTTCAATAGCTTCCACTAAATTGATAGGACCAACTTCATTGGCTAAATAAGATAAATCAGGACGTTTATCACTCTTTGGAGGAATAACTGCTGCTAAGTTAAAGACGTAATCGCATTTATCCACTAAAGCGATAACATCATCTTTATTAGAAATATCTCCATAAAGGACTTCGACTTTGTCTTTATTTTTTCTCGCAAGTTGTTTGACTAATTTATTTCTTTTCTTTTCGCTCTTTTGGAGAAGAACTTTAACTTTTGTGAGTTCATTAATCTTTAAAAATTCTTCAAGAGTCTTAATACCCATGTGGCCACTTGAGCCTAATAAACCAACTATCATAAATATATTCCCCTAGTCGTAATATCTATTCTAACGATTTTAGACTTTTCTCTCAACTTAATAAAAAAGTTAAGAGAACAATCCAAAAGATATGTCACTACCACTTCCATCAAAAGGCAATATCAATTTATATGTCTATGTAGGTTATCAAAGAGAAAAGAAAAAGAGCTGGCTTGCACCAACTCTTCTTTTGTTTGATATTAATTAGAATTTACGATTGGCAAATGCTTTGACACCGAGGTAAACGGCTTCTTCACCGAGTTCTTCTTCAATTCTTAATAATTGATTGTATTTAGCCATACGGTCTGTTCTACTTGCGGAACCAGTTTTGATTTGTCCAGCATTGACAGCAACTGCTAAGTCAGCAATTGTGGTATCTTCTGTTTCACCAGATCTGTGGCTAACCATGCAGGTGTAACCATTTGTTTGTGCTAATTTGATAGCATCTAATGTTTCGGTTAATGTACCGATTTGGTTAACTTTGATGAGGACGCTGTTAGCGACATCATTGACGATACCTTTCTTAACGAATTCTGGGTTTGTAACGAATAAGTCGTCACCAACGAGTTGAATCTTTTTGCCCATTCTTCTGGTTAATTCAGCCCAACCTTCCCAGTCGGATTCTGCTAAACCATCTTCGATGGTAACGATTGCTGGGTAGTCTTTGACTAATTTTTCTAAGAATTGGATCATTTCTTCTGTTGTCTTCTTGCCTTCGCCAGACTTGACTAAGTTATAGACACCATTACCTTCATAGAATTCAGAAGAAGCAACGTCCATACCTAAGAAGATTTCTTCGCCTAATTTGTAACCAGCATTCTTAACTGCTTCAGCGATTAATTCTAATGGTTCTTCGTTACCTTTCTTACAAGAAGGAGCGAAACCACCTTCATCACCAACGCCTGTTTCGTAGCCGCGTTCTTTAACGACTTTACGTAATGCGTGGAAGATTTCAGCACCTGCTCTTAAGGATTCTCTGAATGTTTTGAATCCTGCAGGAATGATGAAGAATTCTTGGAAATCAACAGAGCTTTGTGCGTGAGCACCACCATTGATAACGTTCATACATGGGGTTGGAATTGTTTTACCATTAACACCACCGATGTAACGATATAATGGCATCTTTAATGATTGAGCGGCTGCTCTTGCAACTGCAAGAGAGACACCTAAGATTGCGTTTGCACCTAAGTTCTTTTTGAATGGTGTGCCATCGAGTTTGAGCATTGCTTTATCAACGCCAACTTGATCTTCTGCATCCATGCCGATAACGACTGGAGCGATTTTTGTATTAACGTTTTCAACTGCTTTGAGAACGCCTTTACCTAAATAACGAGCTTTATCTCCGTCTCTTAATTCGAGAGCTTCGCTTTCACCTGTAGAAGCACCGGATGGAACGATCGCTAATGCTTTGGTACCATCGTCTAATAAGACTTCGACTTCGACTGTTGGATTGCCACGTGAGTCGAGAACTTCACGTCCGTGGACTTTAACTATTTTTGCCATAGTAAATGAATAATCTCCTTTTTTATTCGTTTTAATTATAAACGAATTGATTTATTACACATATAAGAACTTTATAATTTTTATAAAACACAAGATTTTCATATGTTAAAAATCCTTATAAGTATTAAACTAAATAAGAACGCAAAATGAATAAGAAGAAAGTATTATCCTTAATAGGACTTATCATCGTTGTTATTCTTTGGGGTATTGCTCCTGTGGTGAGTAAATATCTTTTTGATAATCACTTTTATTCTCCTGCACTACTCGTTGCAATTAGAGGTCTTCTTTCCTGTGTTGCGATGCTCATCTTTATCCTTATCACAAAAGGATTTAAAGATCTTAATAAATCATATTGGATATGTATACCTGCCGGGCTTATTCTAGGCGCTGCATATTTATTCCAATTCATTGGTTTAAATGATACCACTCCTGCAAAAAATACTTTTTTAGAAAGTATGTCTTGTATCGCTGTCCCAATTTGTATGCTTATAATGACAAGAGAAAAACCATCATGGGCATCAATAGTTGCCTCTATTGCCTGTGTGTTTGGTGCCTTTGTTTTATGCGGAAACGGTTGGGATTTCACTGCGATGTTCACAAAGCCCACTGTTGGAGATATTCTATCTTGCATCGGTGGTATCTTCTTCGGTATTGATATCGCATTTACAAAAGTATTTGCGAAGAACAAGAATCCTTGGGTTTATGTGTTCTTCCAATTAGTTATATTAACAACGATGAGTTTTATATATGCCCTACCATTCGAAAAACCGTTATACTTCTCTTGGATGTGGACAAATATCTTAATCCTCTTCTTCCTCGGTGTGATTTGCACTGCGGTTTGTTGGGTCTTAAGAGCTATTTGTATTAAAAACGTCAGCGCAGTCACATGTGCAGTACTCATGCCTATGAGCGCAGTTGTCGCGACATTCACGAGCATCATATTCCGTATGGAAGCATTCTCTTGGAACGTTGTTGCGGGTGGCTTGATTATCACCGCGGCAATTATACTTTCCGGAATTTGGGATGCACATATTGAGAAGAAACAAAAGGAAAGCGAGGAAAAAGAAAATGAGCAAAATCCATGTGAACAATGAGATCGGAAAATTAAAAACAGTCTTATTACATGAACCAGGTGAAGAATTACATAATCTCACTCCTAAACATTTAGATGATTTGTTATTCGATGATATTCCTTGGCTTCCTTTAGCAAAGAAAGAACACAAGAAATTCGCACAAACATTCATTGATAACGGCGTGAAAGTTGTCTATTTAGTGGACTTAGTTGTAGAGGCTTTAAATACCGACGTTTCCGTAAAAAAGGAATTTATTTCTCAATTTGTCAAAGAAGCAAATATTAATTCTGTAACTCTTTCCGAAGTTGTTGAAGAATACTTAAATACATTTAGTGATACTAGAGAAATGGTTTTAAAAACCATTGCGGGCATCAAAAAGAGTGAATTACCAGATTATCGCAAGAGAACATTAAGAGATATGATTGATGATTCTCGTTTTGCCACCGATCCAATGCCAAACCTCTATTTCCAAAGAGATCCATTTGCCTCAATTGGTAACGGTGTTTCTCTTAACAGCATGTTCTCTGTCACAAGAAGTAGAGAAACAATCTTTGGAGAATACATCTTTAAATATCATCCAGAATATAAAAACACACCACTTTTCTATAAGAGAAGTGATGTCAAAAACATCGAAGGTGGAGACATTTTAGTCTTAAATGAAAAGACATTAATTATCGGTTCCAGTCAAAGAACAAAACCAGTTGCCATTGAGACTTTAGCGAAACATCTCTTCTTTGAAGAGAAAACAAGCTTTGAAAACATCATTGTCTTATCAATTCCTAAAGCGAGAACCTTTATGCATTTAGACACTATTTTCACACAAGTGGATATCAATAAGTTCACCATTCACCAAGAATGTTATGACCAATTAAATATCATTGAAATCCATAAAGGTGAAAGTAAATTAATTACCGACGTTTTTGAAGGAAAACTCAAAGACGTATTAGAAAAATATATTAATAAAGAAGTTATTCTTATCCCATGTGGAGGCGAAGATTCTGTCTCCGCGGATAGAGAACAATGGAGTGACGGCAGTAACACTATCGCTATCGCGCCAGGCAAAGTTATTGCTTATGAAAGAAACGATATAACCAATAATGTTTTAAGAAAGAATGGTATCGAAGTGTTCGAAATTCCTTCTAGCGAATTATCTAGAGGAAGAGGCGGACCAAGATGTATGTGTATGCCATTAGAAAGAGAGGACATCTAATATGATTAAACAAGACCATTTACTAACATTACTCGATTATTCCCCAGAAGAAATCATGGAGTTAATCGAATTATCCAAAAAGCTTAAAGAAGAAAAGAAACAAGGAATCCCTCATCGTCATTTAGAAGGCAAGAATATTGTTCTTCTCTTTGAGAAAGATAGTACCAGAACTAGATGCGCATTCGAAGTCGCTGCAGCGGACCTCGGTATGAATGCGGTTTATATCGGTTCAAGTGGTTCTCAAATGGGTAAAAAAGAATCCATCAAAGACACCGCAAGAGTATTAGGAAGAATGTTTGATGGCATTGAATATCGTGGATTTGCTCAAAAAACGGTCGAATGTTTAGCAGAATACTCTGGAGTTCCTGTGTGGAACGGCCTAACAAACGAATACCACCCCACACAGATGCTCGCCGACTTCCTCACCATCCTTGAATATAAAGGTTGCTTAAAGGGCTTAAAAATGGCGTATTTCGGTGATGGCAGATATAACATGGGTAACTCCTATCTTATTACCGCAGCAAAATTAGGTTTAGACTACCGTATGGTGGGTCCGAAAGATTTATGGCCAAATGAAGAATTAAGAAATAAGTGTTTAGAGATTGCTAAAGCAACAGGCGCTAAACTCGCATTCACAGAAGATGTCAAAGTCGGAGCTAAAGATTGCGATGTTATCGCTACTGATGTTTGGGTCAGTATGGGTGAAGCGGATTCTGTTTGGAAAGAAAGAATCGATTTATTAAAACCATATCAAGTGAATAAAGACGTTATGGCTTTAGCGGATCCAAAAGCTATCTTCATACATTGCTTGCCAAGTTTCCATAACTTAGAAACAAAGATCGGTATGGAAGTTTATGAAAAGTTCGGATTAAACGGACTTGAAGTTACAGAAGATGTCTTTGAATGTCCTCAATCAGTGGTCTTTGATGAAGCAGAAAATAGATTACACACTATTAAAGCGGTCATGCTTGCAACCATGAAACACTTCTACAAAATCTAATTTTATATAATAAAAAAGCAGCGATTAACTTCACTGCTTTTTTATCTGCCTTTCATTCCGTACTTGGCTTTGATTTCGGCTTTATTTATATACATCATGCTGTCCGCTCTTTGGAGGACATCTTGGAAGCGGTCACCCTTTTCGTATTTCGCATGTCCGCTTGCGACAGAGAAGATGAGTTCCACTCCTTCGTATTGAACAAGACTATAGGTCATAACTTCTAAGAAATGTTCTAATACGGCATCGAAGTTTTCATAATCTTTACCTTCCACAATAGCGATGAATTCATCACCACCAACATGGAATAATTTTGAGCTAGCAAAGAGCTCCGGTAATGTATGTCCACATCTCACAACAAGGGAACATCCATAACGGTGCCCATATTTGTCATTTGTGGCCTTTAAATTGTTAACATCCATAAGGATGATAGCGAATGGTTTTTCTTCACCTTTATCAATGGACTCGTTAATTCTTTCTGTTTCCCCGATATAGGAACGTTCATTAAGTAATCCTGTTAATTCATCATAATAAGTGAGTTCTTCGAGTTTCTTCTTCGCGTGATATTCACTATTCACGACATTGAATCTTCTGAAACAAATGAGAACTGTAACAACGATGAAAATAACGGATTCCGCAATGTGTTCAATTTGATAAGGGTTGTTATCTGCGAAGAACGCAAACTTATTAATAATGTGGAACACTAATAAAGTGACAACTGAAATAACAACACATCCTAAATAAAAGAATGGTTCTAAAATAAATAGTCCAGCGATAACTGTACAAACAAGTAAGTGGATTAAAGGAGTGATTCCTAATTGTAAATCTAGAATGCAAACAAATGTTCCCCAAGCAATTAAAAGGAAACAAGTGACATGGGTATAAATCGCTAAAGCGGTTGTGCTAAGTTTTTTAAACTTATTTAAGATAAGGAAGATGAGCATCGTTTGGGCAATCACAAAGAATGTGATATAGGCCACTAAATAGAGATTATCGATTAATATACCAGCGGAGTTTTCATCAAAATTCCAATAGATGACATAGAATAGAGCAAAAAGTGAGAGAAATACCGCAGCCACAAACATGCTGATGCGATATTTTTCAAAGTGTTTGCCTATAATGGCAAACGTTGAAAGTTTACGCTCTTTATCTATTAGTTTCATCTTTCTTTTTGTCTTTTTTTGACTTTTTATCTTCCGCTAAAGTTTCAAAGTTTTTGCGGTTAGCATTCATATGATATTGTTCGATTAAGCCTTTAGCGTTTTCGATTTCCTTTGCGACATTGAGCGCTTTACCTAAATCAGCATTTAAGCGTTCATACATAACCGCCTTTTCATCCACTGATAAAGCATCATAATTCTTCATTAACATCTTTGTGTCACCTAAAGATTTACGTAAGTATCTTGTCGCCTTTTCATATTGGTTAAAGGCATCGATATTTAAGTCCTCACAATGATGCAAGCATCTTGTGATTTCATGCTTAATTCTCTTTAATTCTTCCATAGATAAGGAGTCGTTTGCGATGCATTGGCAATATACTGCATAAACTCTTTCAATACGATCCACTGTCGTCTTGCCACGTTTCGTGATTGTAGCAAAGAAGATCATTAAGAAGACTAAACCTAATGTAAGAACCATAATCCACCAGATATTGGCTCTTAAGAATTTATTCACATCTAAGTATCTAACTTGGACGGTAAGTTTAGCAATTTCAATGCCTTCGTAAGAAGCGGTAATTGTGTAATCGCCACTTTCTGGGTTCTTTAAAACCATTGTGGCGTTTTCTTTCACTTCAATGCTTTCTGCAGGAAGTTCTTCGCCCTTCTTATTAACGACTTTCCAAGCGATATCAACATTTTTAATGTTGTTGAAACCTCTAATACTTAAGGAAGCTTCTAAATCAACACCCACTTTGTGGAATGTATCTTTCACTTCAATTGCGGCATTATCATAAATACCATCTAAAACACGAACGGTAATTGTTTTTGTAATTTTACTGAATTCAGTGCTATCTGCTTCAAAGGTTAAAGTCACTAAGCCAGATTTAAGAGGTCGAATTGTCACTTTGCCATCTAAGTCTTGTGTGACATCGATATGGCCTTCTTTATTAACTTTGAAGTTATAATAAACTTCAGTGCCTTCTTCTAAATCAGTAATGGAAGGTGTGACAACGATTTCATCGCCACCATCAAATAAGACGACTTCATCTTCGACATCTAAAACAATTTTGTTATTGGTTTCGATTGGAGGGATGATTTCGAATAATTCTGGTTGGTCATTAGCGATATAGGCATAACCACCATTATCGAATTCTGCTCTCATTTGGAATCTAAAGCAGGAGAATCTACCAGTAAATGGGAATGTTAATGTGTGATTGAGAATGCTTTCCCACTCTTCTGGTTGAATCTCGCCTAAATCGGTTGTTTCAAAGGTATCTGGATCAAATAAAAATCTTTCATGAGAAACAGTGACAAAATTTACAGATTGAGTAAATTGCATGCAGCCATCTTCAGTTTCTGGATCACCATCGGGATCTTGATTATAGATGTAGTATTCACCTTCAGAAAGGTCATCAAGGAATTCTTTATCTTTCCCTTCTTCGTGAAGGGCTTTTTCTCTTGCGGATGGGATGTAATAATACGCACCATCAACACCTACTTCAGGAAGGTCGCTATCGCTTTCAGCATCATAGCAATAGAAGACATATTCGTTATCAGGCATTAAACGGTCAATCATGCCATCAACGGAAAGCATGATACCATCAATTGTGTCTATTTCGATGTTATCGAAAATAATTGTGTATAAGTGTTCGGTATTCTTTTGGACACTCTTTCTATCTTGTGGACCATCGACCGCCATTCTGACATTAGGATCACCAATAATGAAGTCCCTGGAATAGAAGGTATGTGTTTCACCATTAGCAACGAAAACTAATTTGAGTTTCGCTCTAATAGGGCTTGTTGGATAAGACATTTCGATACCCATTGATCTATCAAAAGTGCCAATAGTCACTGTATCGAACGCTACAAGCGTTAATGTATAATCGCAAAAATAATGTTCACTACCATCTGGTCTAGGTGTTAAAGCATACGGATATGGAGTGGTTGTATCGGTTAACCAGCCATATGGGTTATAGGCATATTTTTCATCCAAACTAGAATAGTCATTAAAGAAACCATCAATAAGCATAGCATCAACGTTAACACGTTTTTCTTCTTCGTCACGTTGATAATAACGTAGTCTAGCGGACACAAAGTCAAATTCGTTATATGGATTGATGTCTAAAGTTTCACTATAGAAAACAAAAACCCAGAAATCACTATATTCTTGACCTTCAGGACGAACACTGACTTGAATTTCCATACGGACATATAAATCAGCAGGAGTAATGACTTCTTCGACTTTTGTTAATTCACGGTCATTAGCATCAGCTTTAAGAGCGGATTTAAACCACTCTTTCTTTTGTTCATCAGAGTCATCTTCGTTACCTTCGTACCATTTACTATTGGAATCTGAGTACACTGCGGTACCGTAAATGCCATAGAAATAGGCAATATTCATGTAGTCGAGTTGTGAGCCATCAACAAACTCAATTTGATCAGCGATTTCCTGGACTTGTCTATCATCAATACTTAATTTGAAGACATAACCCATAGGTGCGCAGAACAATTTGTCGATTGTTGGCGCTAAATCTTTTGCATCAAAAACACGGCGGACGTTTCCTTCGCCAACATCTGTATATGTATAACCATGTAAGTATTGAGACTCTTCTTCACCCTCACCTTCACCTTGGCCTTCTCCTTCGCCTTCGCCATCTCTTCTAACATTAGTAATGTGAGTAGCGTCAAAGGAATCCGTTGGGATATTATTCACAGCAGCAGGAACGGCTATAAGGGATGAAAGAAGTAATAATCCTAAGTATTTAAACATAGTTTATTTTTTCTCCAAGTTATCCAAGTGAACATCGAGTTGATTGAATGGAATTGTGATTCCTTCCTTCTTAAAGGCATCATAAACGAGTCTTGGGAATGAATGACTAACAGAGAAGTAATCTCCGTTGTTTGCCCATACTTTAACTGAATATGTAATCGCACTGTTATCGTGAGATTTCATATAGACATTAATCTTCATGGATTTAAGGACTTGAGGATGTTCTTGAGCAATTTGTCTAAGGATTGTTTCAACCTTATCCATATCAGAACCATAAGCAACGGTAAATTCCATATCCACACGTCTAATGGCTAATGCACTGTAGTTAATGATGTTTCCGTTCAAAACGGTGCTATTTGGCAAGACAATCTTCACGTTTGCGAATGTAATTAATTCGACTGTTAAAAGTTTGATATTGTGGACTTTACCTTCCACGCCATTGATGGAGACAAAGTCACCACGACGGAATGGTTTATTAACGATGATTAAAATACCATTGGCTAAGTTAGCAAAGGAATCTTTTAACGCTAAGCCAATGGCTAAGGCAACAGTACCTAAGGAGACTACTAAGCCTTCTGTTGATAGTTCAAGAACAGAAGCAGCGATTAAGACAACGAGGACGATAATAGCAATTCTTAAAATGGAAACTATAAATGTAAGCATTGCACCATCGAGTCTGGTTTTTAAAAGGATTTTCTTTAATAACCAACCGATGAGCCAAGCAAGGCAAATGCCCGCGACTGTAATACAAAGTGCGAGTAAAATTTTGAATCCGTATTCGGATACATATGAACCTATCTGTTTAAAGATTTCTTCCATAGAGAAACCTCCGTGTCTTTTCTTTGTGGGTCCGCCACTTTAAAAATATAATACAAAATCAATAATGATTTTAAAACATTTTTCAGTGCTGATGCTTATTTTATAAGAAGTATTTGACGCTTTTTCGAAGGATTTTTATCGCAAAACGGTTAAATAATCGCAAACAAAAAGAGGCTCGTTTTGAGCCCCTATTTTGTACCATTAGGCTTTTCTGGTGATATTGATTCTTCCGGTATCGGTTTCAATTCTCCAAATACTACCTGATGTGCACTCTGGAACAGTGACTTTTCCAGTATCACTATGTGCATAGATGATATGATCGCTGATGATTGCGCCTTTCACATCACCTGTGTCTGTCTTGCAATTAAGTGTATCGCAATCGAAATCCGCAAAGGTGAATCTACCTGTGGAAGCTTTGAAATCAACACTGGTTTCCACTAAAACATCATTGAGTTTCATATCGCCTGTGGAGAATTTAGCTTCTAATTCTTTAGCTCTTACTTTAGTAAGATCACAGTCACCTGTTGAGGCCTTGATGTAGAGCTTGTCTGTGACATTAACTTCATCCAAAACGATGTCTCCAGTTGATGTTTTGACACTTGCTTCTTTGGCGTCCACGCCTTCAAGTGTCACGGCACCTGTGGACATTTTAATGTCGATGGCGTTTGTAACATCAGATTTTAAGAGCAATGAACCTGTGCTAGCGGTGACATTGAGATTCTCAAATGTGTAGTCACCTTTAATCGTCATTGCGCCGGTGGAACAATCGATATCGAGGTTGCCATAATTTGCGACTGGAAGATAAACGGTAATTCTTTCTTTCTTCCAATTGAAGTTGAACATTTTTTCATACCATTTCATCGCGCCTTCAGTGTATTTAACACTTAAAGTGTTTTCACTGACTTCGACGATGTGTTCAATGTTTTCTCTTTCTTCGCAGACGACTTTAGCATCACCAGTTGTGGTGACAAATTCTAATTCCGCTGTTTCGATATCAATATTGATGTTATTAAATGTTTCTGTTAATTCATGTTCTCTGGTCACGATTTTGCTATCTTCTCTACTGTGGGCAATGCCAACACCTAAGACAACACCGCCGCCAAGGAGAAACACTGATCCGAGAACGATTGGGAATACTATTAGACCTTTCATAATTATTTAGCTCCTTTTCTAATAAAAGCGGTTTTAATTCCGAGAATTATCTTCTTTGATAAGAAGATTGTGAGTTTTGTGGCACCGATGCAAGCAAAGATAAAGAGTATTGCTGCACCAAAGCAGGCTAAGGAATAACCAAGTGGAACAAGATTAACAACCCCACCATCGATAAGATAGGCAAGGAAGGCCACAAGTCCGCCGATAGAGACACCAATTAAGCACGCTTCAACTGCGTAGGTGACGATAACGAGAATCCAGAACAATAAGTAGAAGACAAACGCAAGGACTAATCCTGTAATTAGTAGAGGTAACCAAAGTGGGAATCCGAGAATAATAAGGACGATTTCCCAAGCCCTTAAACTTCTCTTTGGTTTGGCTTTTTCTGCGACTAATTTTAGCATTGGTGTTTCACTAGCGATTTGCTTCACTACTGCATCAACACTTCCGATGTCCGCGACTGCTTCTTCTTCGGTTTTGCCATCATCCATTCTGTCATTGATCATCTCTTCATAGAAATTGATACGATTGTCGAGATCATCTTTTGGCAAACCGTTGAGCTTGCTTCTGAGTTCAGTTAGAAATTCATTTTTAGTCATAACTATCTATCCTCCGCAATAAATGAGTAGATACCCATCATTTCCTTCCACTCGTTTTTAAATTCTTCAATACGTGCAAGGCCAACTTGGGTAATGTGGTAATACTTTCTTAAACGACCTTCGAATTCGGTTGAACGGACGACAAGCATCTTCGCTTCTTCAAGTCTTTTAAGAATGGTATAAAGCGTGGATTCGGATAATTCTAAAACCGGTTTAAGGTCTTTTATGATCTTATAACCATATGAATCTTCGTTTTTGATCGCGGCTAGGACACAGACGTCTAGCACACCTCTTCTTAATTGAGCATCCATACGATACCACCTTTCACGATATACATCATATCACGAGGTATAGTGGTGTCAATACTAAAAATGCAAATTT
>JAFZRR010000060.1 GCA_017619815.1 Bacilli bacterium
GATTTCCAACAGAAGAAAATTAGAAACTTCTCTATCATTGCTCACATCGATCACGGCAAATCAACACTTGCGGATCGTATTTTGGAATCCACAGGCGCAATTGAAGCGCGTGAAATGAAAGACCAAATCCTCGACTCTATGGACTTAGAAAGAGAAAGAGGAATTACTATTAAACTCAACGCTGTAACTTTAAGTTACAAAGCCGATGATGGTGAAGAATATATCTTTAATCTCATCGATACTCCGGGGCATGTCGACTTCACTTATGAAGTATCGCGTTCATTAGCCGCATGTGAAGGTGCGGTTTTAGTCGTGGATGCCACACAAGGTGTAGAAGCACAAACGCTCGCAAACGTCTATTTAGCCGTCGACAACAACTTAGAAATTTTACCAGTTATCAACAAAGTTGATTTACCAAGCGCGCAACCTGAATGGGCGAAGAAAGAAATCGAACAGAGAATTGGTGTTGATTGTTCAAACGCTGTTGAAGTTTCTGCAAAGACCGGTTTCCATATTCACGAGTTACTTGAATATATCGTACATAATGTACCTGCGCCAACTGGCGATGAAAACGCTCCATTAAAAGCACTTATTTTTGATAGCTATTATGACCCATATAGAGGTGTTGTGATTCTTATTAGAATTAAAGATGGTTCTGTTTCCGTAGGTGATCACATTAAACTCATGCAAGCAGGCAAGGATTATGTCGTTACCGAAGTTGGTATTAGAACGCCAAATGAAATAAAGACCAAGACATTAACCGCTGGACAAGTCGGATACTTATGTGGACAAATCAAAGACATCAAAGATGTTCATCCTGGTGATACAGTCACATCTTTTGAAAAACCAGCTTCCGAAGCCTTACCAGGTTATCGTGTCATCAATCCAATGGTGTACTGTGGCTTATATCCAGTCGACAGTCGTGACTATCAAGCCTTAAAAGATGCCTTAGAGAAATTATCACTTAATGATGCTTCGCTTCATTACGTTGCTGAAACCAGCCAAGCTTTAGGCTTTGGCTTTAGATGTGGTTTCTTAGGTTTATTACATATGGACATAGTCCAGGAAAGACTCGAAAGAGAATATAATCTTGATCTTATCCTTACCGCACCAAGCGTTATTTATCATATCAACCTCACAGATGGTACAACAATGCATTTAGATAACCCTGCTAAAATGCCTGATGGAAGCAAGATTTCTTCTATTGAAGAACCATATGTCAAAGCCAGCATCATGACCCCTAAAGAATATGTGGGTCCAATCATGGAACTCTGCCAAGAGAGAAGAGGTATCTATACAAACCTCGAATATTTCGATGATACAAGAATGATTTTGACATACGAATTGCCGCTTTCAGAAATTGTTTACAATTTCTTTGATAAGTTAAAGAGCTATACAAAAGGGTATGCTTCTTTTGACTATGAGTTCTCAGATTATAAGCAAGGCGATCTCGCTAAACTCGATGTTTTATTAAATGGAACAGTCGTGGATGCTTTAAGCAGTATTGTTTATAGACCAGGTGCATATCATAGGGGACTTGGAATTATTCGTAGAATAAAAGAAGTCATTCCTCGTCATCAATTTGAAATTCCAATCCAAGCCGCGATCGGTGGTAAGGTTATTGCTAGATGCGATGTTAAAGCTGTCAGAAAAGACGTTTTAGCGAAGTGTTATGGTGGTGACATCACCCGTAAAAAGAAGCTTTTAGAGAAACAAAAAGAAGGCAAGAAGCGAATGAAGAAGATTGGCTCTGTCGAAGTTCCTCAAGAAGCATTCATGTCAATCTTATCGATTGACGAAGAAGACGATTAACTAGTTTTTTGGTGAAAAATTAGTACATTTTTAGTTTCTTGTTGCACCTATGGTGCTTTTTATTTTATAATGCGAGTAGAGAGGTACGGTTTATGCCAAGCAATGAATTAGCGATGCGTTTTACCGAAGGCAAGTACGCCACCAAGTCAGAAGTCGGTAAAGAATTAAAAATGTCCATGTTCGATAACATCTGGAGTAACATCCTTAGCTATCGTTCTGGTTACAACAGATATTTATCAATCAAAAGTATTGAGAAGAACCAATTAGTGGTGTGTTTCTGCCCATCAGTTAATGCTTTAGTTAACTCCGCGGATATGAAACTCATCCGTTTGATGAAAGAGTCTTCACGTTTAAGTGTCACCAATGGTGAAGTCAACAGATTTGAAGACGAATGTTTAATTAGATCTTTAAGATATGTCGCTGCAGAACACGAATGCGATGCCAGTGATAATTACTTACGTTCTTTAATCCATGGTGATATCAGAGAAGTTTCTCCAAATGTGAGAATCTTAAGCAGATATCTCGATGCTCTTAACTATGTTAAAAAATATCACGTTAACACAATTGATGTTGACTTCCTTGCCGAAATCTACGCCCGCTTAATGGGAACAAGCGAATTGACATCCTTCTATAGAACAACTGAAGATGTGAATCGTGAAAATAGAGTCCTTATCGATCGTATCTATACAGCAGCGCCTGTATATTTAATCGAAGGCATGATGGATAGCTTATTCACCTTTATCTCCACATCCACACTAAGTGCTGCAACTAAAGCCTCTATTGCTTATTACTACATCAATTACATTAGACCATTCTCAACTTTCTCTGACGAAGTTGCATTACTTATTGCTAAAGCAATTCTTGCCCATGATGGTCTCAGCGAACTTGGTGTCTTATTACCATTAGAATCCTTACTCAGCGAAGGACAAGAAGAAATTACTCGTTTATTTGTCGAAGTCCAAAAGACATGCGATACAACATACTTTGTGAACTTTGCTTTAAAGCAAATGGAAGCAAAATGCGATGACTTATTCAATTACATCGCCCAAATGAAAGCTGCTTCCTTAAGAGCGGACTTCTATAAAGAAGATAGAACAGTTCAACCACAAGGACCTGCTATTCAACAATCCTTATTTGAAGCAGCCAATGAACCAGAACCAGCTCCTGCACCAAGACCTGTTTATCAACAAGCACCTGTTGAGCCAGCTCCAGCACCAGTGCAAGAAGCTCCAGTTCAACCTGCTCAAGTAGTTGAGCAACCAAAACCAGTCGTGGAACAACCAAAGGTTGAAGAACCTAAACCAGCTCCACAGCCAGTTATTGAAGAACAACCAGTCAGTCAAACCGAACAAATCGCTGTCAGCTATATTCCACCGGCAATTGATGAGAAACAAGCTCTTCGTTTAGAACAACACTTATTAGAACTTGACCCATCACTTAGAAAGCACGAAGCGCATTTCTATGCCAGACATTGCACGCTCGGAAAAAGTTATACAATTGCGCAATATAAGCGTATGATAGGTTGTGTTTATGAAACCGCCAGAACCGCAATGGATCACCTTGTGGAACTCGGTTACTACCGTAAAGACAGTAGCAACAAGAAATTCATCTACACACCAATTCCAAGAAAATAGGAGGATTAAACTATGATCTTAGCAAGCCCAATTGAACAACCAATCATCATTTTATTAATCGTCGTCGGTGCCTTTGCGGTCATTGCAATCGTGGCGTTCATCATCTATAGATTGCTCAGACCAAAACTCAAAGATGAAAACAAAGAGCAAAAAACCGAACAAGACTATGCTCAAGAAGAATTAGATCGCATCCTCCAACCTGTGGAAGATGAACAAACCGCCAAAGAAATTTCCAACTATCGTCAATATGACGATGAAGTTGAAGAAGTAGAAGAAGATGCCGATAAGAAGGAAGATAAATAGGCCCGTAGAAGCCATTTACATACATATCCCATTTTGTCAGCATATATGCGATTACTGTGACTTTCCAAAGTTGCAGTATTTTCGTATTTTTGCGGATAAATATCTCGCTTCCTTAAAAAAGGAAATAGAGTCATATAATGTCCCAGACACAATTAAGACCATCTATGTCGGTGGAGGAACTCCAACCGCTTTAGAAGATGACTTGTTTTTGGAATTATTAAAAATAATCAAACCATATAACAACAAAGTTGAAGAATATACTTTCGAAGCCAATCCCGAATCTCTTTCTTTAGAAAAACTACAACTCATGAAAGAGTATGGAGTGAATAGAATTTCATTAGGAGTTCAGACCACAAATGACGACGTTTTGAAGAAAATTGGCCGTAAACATACTTTTAAAGATGTTAAAACAGCCATCCTAAACGCGAGAAAAGTCGGTTTTGATAACTTAAATGTCGATTTAATAATCGGGCTTCCAGAGGTAGAAAAAGAACAATTTCAAAAAGATTTAGCTAATGTTGTTTCTCTCGGAGTGGATCATATCTCCTGTTATAGCCTTACCGTTCATCCAAATACGGCCTTTTTCCTCAAAGGCATCAATGAACCAAAAGAAGAACTTTCTCGTGAACTATATGACTACGCAGAACAATTCCTTAAGGAAAATGGTTTTGTTCATTATGAAATATCCAACTGGGCTAAGCCAGGAAAAGAAAGTAAACACAATCTGACCTATTGGAAAGACGAACATTACTACGGTTTTGGTATGGGCGCTGCGGGATACATCGAAGATATTAGATATACAAATACTAAAAGTATTTCCAAATATAACTCTGGTAAATATAGAGACGAAGAAGAACAAGTCGACCGTAAAGACGACATGCTCTATTATTTGATGCTCAACTTAAGAACGAACCGCGGCATCGAGTTTAGTGATTATCTTTACCGCTTTGGAATTAACTTTTTGCAAGTGCATCAAGAAACGATTAGTAGGTTAGTAAATCAAGGTTTATTGGTGTTAACTGAAGATCGCATTTATCCAACATATGATGGTATGATGGTTCTTGACCAACTAATTATGGAGTTAAGCGAATAATGGAAACGGCAAGATTAGCCAAAAGATTGTGGGCCTATATCATTAACTTAGTGTTCTATCTCGGAACCGGTTTTGCCTGCGCAATTCCATTTTTAACTTTGTTAAATTGGCCAGTTGTTTTCTACGTTTTGATATCTTTAGGCATCGCGATTATCTTTTCTTTTATTAATGATGCGTTAATCATGAAACTCACTCGTGGTTTCACTGTGGGTTCCGCGATAATGGGAATTAGATATGTCGCAAGCGATGGTCAAATGCTATCAAGCAAGCAAATCATCATCAGATCTATGAGTGAATCAATCCTCATTTTTGTCTTTTTTGACCTCATTTACTTTGTGAAAAACCGCACTGAACGCGGTGTTATTGACCGTTTGAGCGACTCTTTCGCCATCGATACACGCATTTAAAATCCTTATTTATATTTATATAGTTTTCAAGAAGTGCACGAAAAATGCACTTTTTTAGCACTTATGTGTTGACTGTGCTAATTATTTCGCTAAAATATAGTTAGCAGTTAGAAGAAACGAGTGCTAATTAAGGAGGAAAACATATGGGTTTAACAAGAAGTGATTTGATTCTTAAATACATTGTTGAATACTTCATCAAGAATGCAGAACCAATCGGTAGTCATACACTCATCGAAGAATATCACCTTCCATATTCATCCGCGACCATTAGAAATGAAATGTTCGCTCTTGAGAAGATGGGATATATCGAAAAAACACATAGTTCCTCTGGACGTGTTCCTTCTTCTAAAGGTTATCGATATTACTGCGATCACTTACGCGATAGGAGCGTAGATGAATCCTTAAAGAACTCCTTACAAGTGGTTCTTGAACAAAAGATTCAATCCGTTGAAGAAGTCATTAAAGAAAGTTGTGAGATTTTATCTCATATGACTAACTTGGTGTCGGTCGTCACCGGAAATAGCGGTAATGTTGAAAGACTCGCAAACGTCCAACTTATCCAAATCAGTGATAACACATTAACCGCGGTGTTTGTGACTGATAAAGGATATGTCGAAAACAAAACATTCATCGTTCCTAGCACAATTAAGGCTAACGAAGTCGTCGATTGCGTGAAGATCTTGAACGATAGATTAAAAGGTACACCAGTTAGTGATTTAGTCCCTAAGATGGAAGCCTTGAAACCAGTTCTCAGTGATTACGTTGTCTCTCATGATATCGTTTACCAAGCTTTGCTTGAAACATTCATTAGATTCGCTGGTGACCGCTTGAGTTTATATGGAAGAGATGAATTATTCAATCAACCAGAGTTCAAAAATGACGCGGAAAAGCTTCAAGAAGTCTTCAAGTTATTAAACGATAAGTCGGTCTTCAAAGAAGCTGGTAAGAAAGATCAAAAAGTGGAAATCAATATTGGCGAGACAAATCCTGATGTCAGTATGGTGACCACAAAGATCAAGATTGGCGATGGTGATGAAAGCTCAATTACATTGCTTGGCCCAACTAGAATGGATTATGACAAAGCCCTCTCTGCCTTAGAGTACATCGCAGAAGAGTTAAATAAATATTTCGATGAATTAAGTAAAGGAGGAAATGATGAGGATGCCTAATGAAGAAGAATTAGAACAAGAAACTCTTGAAAAAGAGAATCCCCGAAAGTCCTTCCAAAAGAAACTTCATAAATTAGAAGAAGAGAAGGAAAAAGCGAAAGCGGATGCAGAGCATTGGAAAAATGAATACTTCCGTGCCTATGCTGATACGCAAAACTTAAGAAAACAATTAGAAAAGGACCATATGTCCGCGATGAAATACCGCGCTGAAGGATTCATTGATGAATTACTTCCAGTGCTCGATAGCTTCTTCGCCGTTCTGAAGAACGAACCAACAGATCCAAACTTAAAGAACTATCTAATTGGATTCCAATATATCTACCGCAACTTAACTGCTGCGTTAGAAAACGAAGGTGTTACCGAAATAGCACCAAAGGTGGGAGATAAATTCTCACCAGATACCATGCAAGCTGTGGAAACCGTGGAAAGCGATGGAGAAGAAAACGTTATCGTTGATGTCCATGTCAAAGGATACAAACTCCATGACCGCTTAATTAGACCGGCAAACGTCACAGTGAGCGTGAAACACAAAGAAACTAAACAAGAAGAAAAAACCGATGCATAAATAAGGAGGAAATAATTATGGCAAAAGAAATTATCTTAGGTATCGATTTAGGTACAACAAACTCCGTCGTGAGTTATCTACAAGCCGATGGCACCGTTAAGGTCATCCCAAATCCAGAAGGAACCCCAACAACTCCATCCGTCGTTGCTTTTAAAGCAAGTGGTGAAGAAATCGTTGGTAACGCTGCCAAAAGACAAGCAGTTATGAATCCAGATACAGTCAGTTCCATTAAGAGAAAAATGGGTACTGCTGAAAAGGTCCATATCAACTGCATCAATAAGGATTTCACTCCACAAGAAATCTCTGCGAAGGTTCTCGCATATATGAAGAACTATGCCGAAAAGAATATCGGCCAAAAAATCCAAAAAGCCGTTATTACTGTTCCTGCATACTTCAACGACGCACAACGTCAAGCAACTAAAGATGCTGGCCAAATCGCTGGCTTAGAAGTTGTCCGTATTATTAACGAACCAACAGCCGCCGCTTTAGCGTATGGCTTAGAAAATGAAAAATCCGAGAAAATCTTAGTCTTTGACTTAGGTGGTGGTACATTCGACGTTTCCATCCTCGATATCGGTGATGGTACATTCGAAGTTATTTCTACCGCTGGTGATAATAAACTCGGTGGTGATGACTGGGATCAAGTTGTCGCTGATTGGATTAAAGCCCAAATCAAAATTGAAACAAACGTCGATATTACCGACAAAGCTTCATTACAAAGAATTAGAGAAGCCGCTGAAAAAGCTAAGATTGAATTATCCGCTTTAACAGAAACAGTTATCTCCTTACCATTTATCTCTATGACCAGTGCGGGCCCAGTTAACTTTGAGACCACATTAACTAGAGCTAAATTCCAAGACTTAACACGTCATCTCTTAAAGAGATGTGAAGAACCAGTTAGACGTGCATTAGCCGATGCTCATATGGGCGCTAATGAACTCAACCAAGTTCTCTTAATCGGTGGTTCCATCCGTATGCCAGCCGTTCAAGAACTCGTCAAACAACTTACTGGTAAAACACCAAACTTATCCGTTAACCCAGATGAAGCTGTCTCTATCGGTGCTGCCTACCAAGGTGGTGTCGTCAGTGGTGATGTTAAGGATGTCGTCTTATTAGACGTCACCCCATTAACCTTAGGTATTGAAACATTAGGTGAAGTTATGACTCCACTTATTCCACGTAATACCACAATCCCAACCACAAAGAGTCAAATCTTCTCAACCGCTGCGGATAACCAACCAGCCGTTGACATTATGGTCTATCAAGGCGAACGTCCAATGGCCCACGACAACAAATTATTAGGTCACTTCCAATTAACTGGTATTAAACCAGCTCGTAGAGGTGAACCAAGAATTGAAGTTACATTCTCTATCGACGTTAACGGTATCGTTAAAGTCTCCGCAAAAGACTTAGACACACAAAAAGAACAAAATATCACAATTTCTGGTTCTAATGGTTTAAGCAAAGAAGATATCGATAGAATGGTCCGTGAAGCCGAAGAAAACGCTGAAGCTGATAACAAGAGAAAAGAAGAAACCGAACTCAAGAACAAAGCCGAATCATTTATCAATGATATCGACGCTGCGATGAGAGAAAAAGGCGATTCTATGGATCCAGCGCAAAAAGAACAAACTCAAAAATTAAGAGATGAGTTAAAGACTGCGTTAGACAATAACGATATGGAAACACTCAAGAAACGTATCGGTGAATTAGAACAAGCTGCTGCTTATATGCAACAACAACAAGCTAACCAAGGTGCTACTCCAAATAATGGTGGAGATCAACCTGCTGGTAGCAATCCAGATGATGTCGTCGATGCCGACTTCACCAAAAAAGGCGACAACAACGCTTAATTAGATTATATCTAAAACTAATCCGTTAGGGCCTTCGGGCCCTTTCGGTGAATATTAAGGAAAGGAGAATATTATATGGCTGAAAAAAGAGATTTTTATGAAGTCTTAGGTGTGAAAAAGAACGCCACTAAAGATGAAATTAAAAGTGCTTATCGTAAATTAGCTAAAACCTATCACCCAGATAATAAAGAGACAGGCGATGAAGCCAAATTTAAAGAAGTACAAGAAGCCTATGATATCCTTTATGATGATCAAAAGAGAAGCGCTTATGACCAATTTGGTCATGCTGCCTTTGAACAAGCTGGTGGAAATCCAGGCGCCAACCCATTCCAAGGTGGATTTGGTGGCGGTGGATTTGGAGGATTCTCCGATTTAGGTGATATCTTCAACCAATTCTTCGGTGGAGGCGCTAGACAAAGAGGAAATCCAACTGGACCTCGTAGAGGTAATGATGTCGTTAACCGTATCAAGATTGATTTCATGGATGCGATTAATGGTTCTGATAAAGAAATGACTATTGAAGTCGATGAATTATGTGTCGCTTGTGGTGGTACAGGTGCGGCTTCATCAAGTGATATCTCCGTCTGTTCAAACTGTAAAGGCGCTGGATATGTCAGTGTCAGAAGACAATCATTATTCGGTACAGTCCAAAGCCAAGAAACATGTCCATCATGTAATGGTTCTGGCAAAACGATCAAAAATAAATGTAAAGAATGTGGTGGTAAAGGATATAACCACAAGAGAAAAACAATTAAGATTCATATCCCAGCAGGTATTAAATCCGGACAACAAATCATTTCCCGTGGCAATGGTGAAAGAGGTGTTAACGGTGGTCCTAATGGTGACTTATATATTGAAATCCTCGTTAAGGAACATTCCTTCTTCAAACGTGAAGGCAATGATATCGCCTTAACAATCCCACTCGACTTTGTCGATGCTTGCTTAGGAACCAAGGTTGATGTTCCAACCGTTTATGGAGATGTGACATTAACAATTCCTGAAGGTAGTCAACCTGGCCAAGTCCTTCGTATGAAGGGTTGCGGTGTCAAAGACCTTAGAAGTGGTAAGCCTGGCGATCAATATGTGAAGTTAGATATCAAGGTTCCAACATCCTTGAGCAAAGACCAAAAAGAAGCTTTGCAAAGATTTAAAGAAGCGAAGAAAGATGACGGTCTGTTTGCTAAATTCAAAAAAATGTTCAAAAAATAAGACTCTTCATGAGTCTTTTTCTTTTATCAAAAAGTTTTTTGTAACTAAAACGTAAAAAGACCCCCTATTGGTTTGGTAGGAGGTACTTTATGTTTTATATCCCACAGATTCAAAAAGACGACTGCGGATTTGCTTGTCTTAAGATGGTTCTTGCTAATCTCAATAAAGATAAAAACTATCTGTTCTTACCGCAGGATGAGAGTCATGGTGCCTATTCTTATAATGA
>JAFZRR010000011.1 GCA_017619815.1 Bacilli bacterium
CAAAATCATAAAACAACTTATTGAATAATAATTATTTAAATAATTCTTAATAGTGCTACAATTTTTAATGAAGGAAGTCCATCTTATGAAAAATAACGTTGGCATTTTGCTTCCGGTTGCATCATTACCGGGAAATCATGGTATAGGCGACTTTGGTCCTAACGCTTATGCTTTTATTCGTTGGCTCAAAAAGAGCAATTACAAATACTGGCAAGTTTTGCCACTAAATCCTGTTGGACCAGGTAACTCACCATACATGTCTACATGTAGTGAAGCGATTGAAACCCGCTACATCAACTTAGATATGTTAGTGAAGCAAGGACTCTTAAAAAGAGTTCCTAAATTCCAACCAAAATCTAACTTCATCCATTATCATGAAGTTGAACAATTTAAAGAAAAATATTTATGGAAAGCCTTCCAAAACTTTTTAAAAACTCCAATGAGGGGATATAAGAAATTTAAGGAAGATAATCCATGGTTAATTCATTACGCAACATTCATTGTTTTTAGAAGAAGTAGAAACTTCCAACAATGGAATTATTGGCCACAAGAAATGGTTCATTATTTCGATAACCATAACGATGTTCCAGAAGATAGAAAAATGGAATGCGAATTTCACATGTTTATGCAATTTATTGCATATAAACAATGGATGAAATTATGGGCCTATGCCAAGAAGATGGGTATTATCATCATCGCTGACTGTCCATTCTATGTCGGCATCGATAGTACCGATTGCTGGCTCAATAAAGAACAATTCTTAATGGATGAAAATTATCATCCAACTTTAGTCAGTGGTTGCCCACCAGATGCTTTCTCTGATGATGGTCAATTATGGGGTACACCTATTTATGACTTCAAGAAAATGAAAGAAGATCATTATAAGTTCTTAGTCCATCGTATTGGCTATTTAGCCAACACCTGTGACTTGCTTAGACTTGACCATTTCCGTGCGTGGGACACATATTGCGTAATCCCTGCGGAAGATGAAAATGCTAGACGTGGTGTGTGGTGGGAAGGTCCAAGATATGACTTCTTTGACACATTATATAAACAATATCCAAATATCCACTTAATCGCAGAAGACTTAGGTGACTTATTCCAAGGCGTTCACGATTTAAGAGATCATTATAACTTACCTGGTATGTATATCGTTGAATTCACCGTTTTCGATCTTAAAGCGGAATCTAAGCCAACACAAATCGTCTATCCAGGTACTCATGATAACCAAACATTGATGGGTTGGTTAAAGACTCTTCCAAAGGAAAATATCGATTTCTTAAATAAGAGATTTAACAATCCGAAAGATATGTATAAGACAGTCTTTGAATATATTTGGAACTTACCATCTTTGATGACTATCTATCAATTACAAGATCTCATCAAACTCGATGATAGGGGAAGAATTAACTGGCCAGGCACAGTGGGAGAACCAAACTGGTGCTTCAAGTTCAGAGATTTTTCTTGGAAAAAGAAAGTTCAATTCTTCAATAAATAGGAAAAGAGGCTTTGCCTCTTTTTCTTTTTCCTGTTTACTAGATATAATTTGTTTACAAAAAAATAATTTTTCTTCATTTTATATAAATATTTATATACAAAGAAATAAGAGAATGAATATAATAAAATTGTATTTTATGTAATAAGAACAAGTTTGAATCGTTAGTATCAAAATTCGTTCTTTTACTTAGCTGAAATAATTAGGAGGCTTCCCTATGAAAAAAGGAAAAATCTTATTGTTCTCCGTTTTAGCAGGAATTCTTGGTTTTTCTGCGGCTTTTGAAGCGGGCAGAAATATTAAGTATAGTGACGATAATGTTACTTATGATAATCCTGTAATTAGAGATATTAACCATCCAGACTTTGTTAGAGCTGGTGACGATGAAATCCCTGATGTCAAAGTCGTTGAACTCCATTATCACAATGACAATGGCGGATGTGGTCGTGATACTACAACTCCAGGTACCGCAGGTGGCCGTGCGTTCTATATTTGGACAACCGGTGTTGGCGGTATTGAATGTATGCCTGATCACGTAGCAAACGATGGTCAAGATATGGACATCACAATCGACTTAACAAGTGAAAAGTTCTCTAAATACGCAGGTAAAACTGCTTTGTTATTCATCATCAAATTCCGTAAGAATAGTGATAGCGATGAAAACTGGGGTGGACAATCTTCTGATACAGAACTCAGTTATTTTGAATTCCAACCAGATGAAAATGGTAAAGTCGTGGCTTGGACCACAACTGGTTCCGGTAGTGATATCGCTGTTTTCCATACCGAAGCTGAAACAAAAGTTTTAGGTGTTAAAGCCGCTGAATTTGTGAACTGGAAAACCATTAGATGCACAAATACTGCGGAAAGTGTCAGATGGGAAATGTACGCCTATGATGAAACTTTCTTTAAAAGAGACGCCAAAACCAGAGATCAATTTAAAAAATATTATCTCATTATGAATGGCACGAACAGTGGCGGATCATTTGACATTACCTTCCCAAAAATGGCGCACATCAACATTGTTTATTCCATCGAATCCCATGATTTAAATTCCACAACTGGATTATCTAAATCCTGCTATGTGACATTCGACAAGTTATATAACGATGCTAGATTCCTCGAACATTATGTTTACGATGGAAATGACTTAGGATGCACAGTAACCGATAACAGCACAACCTTTAAGGTTTGGGCACCAACTGCTGCTAATATGTCGTTACTCATTTATGGTACTGGCTTATCACTCGACTTTGGTGGTTCAAATAAATCCACAGGTTATCACATGTTCTATCAACCAGGTGGTATTTGGACTATCACATTTAATAAGAAATTATCTGGTAGTTATTACACATACCAAGTTTCTAACTCTGGTGGTACACAAGAAACCATGGATCCATATGCAAAAGCATGTGGTTTAAATGGCGTTAGAGGTTATGTCTATACAGCTTCATTTACTAATCCTGAAGGTTGGGACGAATTACCAGCTGTTTGGGATGGCAATACCACATTTAAGTGGGATAGCAGCAATCCTAACGAAGTTGCGGGTTTAGATATTACTACTCCACAAGAATTAACCATTTACGAAGTCCATGTTCAAGACTTCACCGGTGATGAATCCTGGAATGGTCCTGAAGAAAAAAGAGGAACATATGAAGGCTTCGTCGAA
>JAFZRR010000061.1 GCA_017619815.1 Bacilli bacterium
CGAAACCCTCATCAATAAAAAGAAAGAGGAAGAAGCTCCTGAATTAGATCAAAAAGATATTGAAAAGGTCACAAACGCGACAGCGAAAGTCGGTACCGCAGTGACAACAACCGCGGCTGTAGTGACAACTGCCGTCGTCGCTGTTGTCGGTGTTGATTTGGCGACCCATGAATTAATCAATGAGCCAGTTCCTACAATATGCCAAATTGTTGAGGTTATACCGACCACGAACACAATTTCTTTTTCAATTAAAATTGGAGACACAGCTAGTGAATCGTTAAGCGAAGAAACCGGAAAAGAATGTGAGCTCATTGTTGAACTCACATGTGACTACTACGAGACCCAAAGCATTGAAATCCATAATTATGGTTATCAATCTTATACTTTTGATAATCTTGCCGAAGATACTGAATATACAATTGATGTAGTTCAGTATTCTCTTTTAGAATTTAGAAAATCTGTTTTATCTGATGGTGAAAAAGCCGAAGAACCAACAAGTATTAAAACCTTGCCTGGCGAGAGATACACTAACAGCATATCTTTAGATATTGAAGTCAATCCATTAGGAACAGACTATTACTATTCCACAATTGAATATAAGAATACGTTAGGCATTAACTTATTTAACTATTGTGTTGAAGTCTTTAATGAAGATCCAGAGCATAACGGTGAAATGATGGCGTGGGCTAATTTGAACTCTGATGACCCATTCTCCAGACAACGCCTTGAATGGTCCAACTTTAGTGGTATTGATTCTGAACCATATTTCGCCTTAGTGGCGACCACAGATGATCAAAACTACATTTCCACGCATCAAGGCAACAATACTTCTGGTAGACCAGAAGATGAGATGGAAATCATTTTGTTCTCACAAAGAATAAATATCGAAAATCTTGATAGACCAGAATTACCAATTACCGAAAATAGAATATTCGCTCAAAGAATTTGGTCTGAAGAAAATAGTGTTAATTATTATCGTTTCTATTTTGCTACACCAGAACCAGAAGGTACTTATGAACAATTAATAGTTTCAATTACCAATACAAGAGATTCTTCAACAGTTAGTTCGTCAATGCACACTGCAGGTACAACTAAAACCATGAATACACCTCTCGATTTCGATTTGAACTTCGGCAGTTCTGGAGAATACGAAACATTTAATATTTCCGTAAGAGGCTTATCACATCGTCAAGAAGATGTCGACCAATGGAACGCTGATAATCCAAACCCAGCTTCTGGTCCAGCAACCACAGATGGTGGTGTGGATGTCACAATTTGTAGTGAAACGATTAATTTCGACAAGATTGAAACAATCATCGATCAATATGAACCAGTTATTAATAATGTGAGTTTCTTAGAAGTTGCCACATTTGAAAATCCATCAAGATTAGGAATTATCATTGATAAGACTGACCCTGGTTATCACCTTCAATCCTATAGCATTCTTATTAACGATTATGAATATAACATCGCTTCTGATGAATATACAGACGACTATTATATAGTCGAAGGTGCAGAAGACCTCATTGGTTCCAGTGATGTAATGAATTATACGTTATATGGTATGAGCGATTATGGCATGAGTTATAACCGCGCACAAAAAGTTGAACTATATGATGGAGAAGATGACTTCTCAGAAATGGAACCAACATACATTCAAGGATGTGCTGATTTAAGATACATCAATGGTGGGGATCAATATTATTTGTCATTCTCAATTTATTATGAAGGTAGTGAATCATTCAATTATTTTGTCCTTTATATTTGTGATTTAGATGGAAACGTTATTGTTGAAGGCGAAGGCGATGATGCTGTTGAATATCAATTCACACAAAACGCAACTGATTCAGATGCAACCACAACCGTTCCACAACTACAAGGTAATTACATAATTAGAACATGTGGTTATAACTATTACGAACAAACGCTTTATACCGAAATTGTTGATTTCGGAAATATAGAACTTTCAGTTTAAAAATTAGGAGGAACTGAATTATGAAAAAAGAAGAAAGAAAGCCACAAGACACCAAGAAGCTTGTTATTAGCATCGTCTTGTGGACACTTGGCGGCATCGCAGTACTTCTCGTATTGTTCTGGGACGTGATGTTCCAAGATGAAAGCATGAAGCTATTTAATTGGGACACGGGAGAAAAAATAATTGACTCAGTGACCGGCTTGGAAAAACCATTGATTTTGCATGGCTTTGAAGCTATGGGCCAATGGTTTTCTCATAACTATGCAACACTTATATTCACAATAGTGGCTGCCGGTGTAGTTATCTTACTCGTTGCAGTGCTTAGCTTTATTGGCAGCACTCTTAGAGTGAAGAACAAAAAGGTCGCTACAACCTTATCATTGGTATTCTCATTCTTAAAATGGGGCATCATCGTTGCAGGTGTTGTTGTCATTTTAACAAAATGGATGCCTGGTCAAATGAAAGCCATCATTGCCAGTATCGGAATCATTGCTCTTATTATTGGTCTTGGCTGCCAAACACTTATTAGCGACGTCGTCGCTGGCATCTTCTTGGTGGCCGATAACGCCTTTGAAGTTGGCGATATCGTTGTCATTGATGACTTCCGTGGTACCGTGACTGAAATCGGCTTAAAAACCACAAAACTCGAAGATACAGGTGGAAACGTCAAAGTTATTTCCAATAGCTCCATCCATACATTAGTTAACTTAACAAACGCTTTGTCATTAGCGATTGTTGATATTTCTATTCCTTACGAAGAAAATTTGGCTCGTACAGAAACCTTATTAGTCGAAAGACTAAAAGATATGCATAAACGCGTGAATGGTATCGTTGAAGGTCCATATTATAAAGGTGTCGAAGATATGGGGGATTCCGCAGTTATCTTAAGAGTCATGGCGAAAGTCAAAGAAGAAGATCGTTTCCAAGTCACAAGAGATATGAAACGTGACATTTACATCTTCTTAAATGAAAACGCAATTACTGTCCCATATCCACAACTCACAATCACCCAAGGTCCAAATCCTGCTGACCATCCAGAATGGGTTGATAAAGAGAAAGAAGAAGCGAAAGCTCAAAAAGAAATCAAAAAGCAACAAGAAGAAAGCAAAAACACCGATCAAGTTAACGACGTCAAATAATTTGTTCCTCCTTTAAATATCGTTAAAAGTAGGGATAAATTCTATAACCTATTTTTGACACAAAAGTCCACATGAAACGTTATAAACTTTATCTATTTGATTTTGATGGCACATTGCTCAACACAATGTCCGCTTTAGAATACGTTTTCACCGTCGGATATGAACACGTCGGAATTAAATTTGATCCAAAATACACCGTGGAATTTGCTCGCATTCCTTTAAGTGAAGGATATCAGAAACTCCATGGAGACCCAGACAAATGGCTCGATTTTGTGAATTATATTCAGAAAGCGTTAGATTTCCCTAAGGCCATTGAAGCAAATACGCCTTATGAAGAATCTCTCGAATTTATGAAATATTTAAGGGATAACAAGATCCACGCTGGTATTGTCACAAGCAACAAAACCACTCATGTCAAAGACGTCTTAAAAGTCTTCGATATTCCACTAGATACATTCGATATCTATATGGGCAATCAAGAGTATAAGAAATTTAAACCACATCCTGAACCAGTTCTCATGGCTATTAAAGCTAGTGGTAAGGACTATAAGTTAGAAGACGTGGTGTATGTGGGTGATGGTATGAACGATGCCTTATGCGCTATTAACGCAGGTGTCGGTGCGGTTCTTATTGACCGTAACAACGAATTCCCAGATTCTCCACAATATACGAGAATCCGAAACTTAAACGAATTGTTTAAATAATTAAGGCGATTGAAAAATCGTCTTTTTTCTTGGCCTAGTCTACCTTTTATTTGTCTTTTTATACCTAAAAATATTGACCTTAAAAAAATTATTTAATTTTTTTATTTACAAATAGGCCATTTCTGTGGTATGTTAAACTCGAGGTGATTTAATATGCTCGAAAAACAAGAACTTGATGCTCTCATCACGAAAGCGGATCAGAGCGACGTTAAAGCCATGATCAAACTTGCTGAACATTACCGCAGCGAGGGTGATTTTGACAAAGCTTTCAAATACATCCACAAAAGCTCTCTTTATCAATCTCCAGAAGGTGAGAGAAAACTCGGTTATTATTACGAGAAAGGCATTGGATGCGATAAGGACATGGTGAAAGCCAGACAATATTACGAATTAGCGGCGATGCATGGTGATATCAAAGCGAAATATAATATTGGTCTTTATTACTTCAAAAACAAACAATATCCGCAAGCACTTAACTTAGTGAAAGAAGCTGCAGATCTCGGTAATGGTAAAGCTTGTGCTTTACTCGGCTATTTCTATGAACACGCAGTCGGAGGACAACAAGATTATGTTTCCGCTCGTGAAGCATACTTAAAAGCCTTAGATTTAGGTGAAAAGGATATTTACCACCGTTTAGGCATTTACGCTTATTACGGATATGGCCAAGAACAAAACTTTGAAGAAGCTTTCAATTACTTCTATGCCGGTGCGCAAGAAGGTGAAACTAACTGCTATTATTTCCTTGGTGTCCTTTATTCTAAAGGAGAAGGTGTCCAAAAAGACCAATCTCAAGCTTTGTATTGGTATCAACAAGGCGCGAATAACGGTGATATCAAAGCCATGTATAACTTATCCATTTATTACGAAAATGGTATCTATGTCACAAAAGATTTAGATAAAGCCAAATACTGGTTAGAAAAATCCGCAGAAGGTGGATTCGATTTAGCAATCAATAAATTACAAATTCAGAGTCTTTAATATGAATATTTATGAGATGAATCTTCATAATGAACCCTTTGACCTCATTTTAAGTGGACGTAAAACCGTAGAAATGCGTCTATCAAAAAACGGTCGAGAGAATATTCAAAAAGACGATGTTATCGTATTCACTAATAAAGATGGGAAGAAACTTAAAGTTCTTGTTCTAAATATAATTAAATTCCCCACCTTTAAAGAACTATACGATTATTACGACAAAGAAAAACTTGGTTATGGCCAAAACGAAGATGCTAGTCCGGACGATATGCTCAAATATTATTCAAAAGAAGATATCGCTAAATATGGTGTCTTAGGTATTGAAATCAAACTAACAAAATAAAGATTTATATATTTTTATAAATAATTATTGAAATAGTGGGGTTAGGTGCTATAATCATACTGCGTTTTGAAAGAAACGCGCTATACTCTTTAACAAGAGTGACCGAGAGGCCACTCTTTGTTTTTAAAGGAAAAGGAGGAAGATATGGAATTAGAACAATTAATCAGATCTAAGCTTCAAGAAATCGGTTATGAATTAATTTCAATTAATTCCAGTGTCGAAAAAGGTGAACACTTATTATCCATCGTCGTGGATCGTGTGGCCCCAATTGATATGGACGCCATCGTGGAAGTGAGCCATGTTCTTAATGCTTATTTAGATGAACTCAATCCATTTGAAAACTCCTATACCTTAGATATTTCTTCCTTAGGAGCGGAAAAACCTCTTAATAAGGACAAATTAGGCGATTACGTGAATAGATACGTCCACGTCCACTTAGTTAATCCAATTGCAGGAGAAAATATCTACGAAGGCACACTGGTGGGCCAAGATGAAGAGAAAATCACTTTGGAATATAAAGTGAAAACCAGAACAAAAGTGGTTGATATAACAAAATCGAATATATCAAAGATACGTTTAGCAATTAAATTTTAAGGAGAATTTATTTTATGGCTATTAACGGAAAGGTATTCCTTGAAGGCTTAAATGAGTTAGAAGCTAGCAAGGGTATTAGTAAAGAAGTCATCATTGCTGCATTAAAAGAAGCGATGACTAAAGGTTACAAAAAGCAAATCGGTGCTACTGAAGAAGATGACTGTGTCCGAGTCACCATCGATCCCGAAAATGGTACTATCGACATGTACCAAATCAAAAAGGTTGTCAAAGAAGTCGAAGATGATTTCTTAGAAATCAGTGTCGAAGACGCAAATGCTTTAAAAGATGGCAAAAAGTATAAAGCTGGCGACGAATTAATTATTCCATCATCCCCAGAAGAATTAACCAAAGCTATCGCTATGAGCGTCAAGAGCATCTTAAAACAAAAGCTCGCTGAAGCGGAAAAAGATGTCTTATACGAAAACTTCAAAGACAAAATCGGTACCATGATTACCGGTAAAGTCGAAAAAGCTGATGAACGTGGCTTAACAATCAATATTGGTAGAACAAGCGTTTACTTACCTCACAAACAAATGATTGGTGATGAAAAGTTCAACGTTGGTGAATCTATCAAATTATTCGTCAATAACGTCGATAGTGGTACAAAAGGTGCTCACATCGTTGTTACACGTTCTGGTGAAGGTTTCTTAAAGTGCTTATTTACTGAAGAAATTTCTGAAGTCTATAACGGCACGATTACCATTAAAGGTATCGCTAGAGAAGCTGGCGAAAGAAGCAAGGTAGCAGTTTATACAGATGACCCAAATATCGATCCTGCAGGTGCATGTATCGGTCCTAACGGTTCTAGAATTCAAAAAGTCGTCGGTCAATTAGGCAACGGACAAGCCAAAGAAAAGATTGACATTATCGCTTATAGCGATGTTCCAGGATTATTCATCATGGAAGCTTTAAAACCAGCCCACGTTGTTGGTATTAAAGTCGACGAAGAAAAGAAATCAGCATTAGCCATTGTTAAAGATGACTCATTCTCTTTAGCAATCGGTAAGAAAGGTGTTAACGTCCGTTTAGCGGTCAAATTAACAGGCTATAACATCGATATCAAGACTGAAACAGTCGCCGCGGAAGAAGGTATTGAATTCCAAACACTCGAAGAATTACAAGCTCTCGACACCGAACTCAAAGCCAAAGCCGCATACGAAAAACTCGCTGCACAATTCAAAGCACAAGAAGAATCTCAAGTTTCTGTCTTACCTGGTTTACCAGAAGGCTATGTCGCTCCACAAGATCGTACATATGAAGCCGAAGATGATAACTCTGAACTTCAAGAAGCTTTAGAACAAGAAACAGTGAAAGAAGAAGTCAAAGTCAGTAAGAAAGTTGAAGAAAAACCAGTTGAATCCGCTCCAGTGGTGGAAGAAAAACCAGTGGAAGTTGAAGTGAAGAAAGAGGTTAAAACAACAACTTCTCTTGAAGACCTTGAAAAATCACTTTCTGAAGAAAGCAATAAACAAAATGCGAAGAAAGACCGCCGCAGCAATAAGAAAAAGAAAGAAGAACAAACCGAAGAATCTTCTAAAGGCGCACTCGACACATCTAGCGCTGCTCGTATGTCCATCTACACAGAAGAAGAACTCCGTGAAATGGAAAAAGAAGATCAAGAGCAAGAAGACGATTACGAAGACGAAGTCGATTACGACGAATACGATGATTACTACGATGACGATAATCGCTAGTATTTAATCGACAAATGCTCTTTGAGCATAAATAGTAAGAAAGAAGAGGTGTTAATATGGGAAAGAACAACAAAAAACCAGCCTTCAATCGTGAAGCTAACGTTTCTACGAAAGTAAGCGCTGATAAAGTGAGAACCAAAGTCAATGGTGGTGTGTTTACCTATACCGGTGCCATTACCGTTGGTGAACTCTCTAAATCTCTAAATATTCCTGTTGGGGATATTATTAAATTCCTTTTCTTACAAGGAAAAATGATTACCATCAATACAGTCTTAGATGATGAACTCATCGGTACTGTATGTTTGGAATTCGGTTACGACTTTGAAAAGAAAAAGATTGTCGCTGCCGAAAACTTCGAAGAAGTTGAAATTAAAGACGATCCATCTAAATTAAAACCACGCCCAGCAGTTGTCACCATCATGGGACACGTTGACCATGGTAAAACCACACTCATCGACGCAGTTAGAAACTCAAACTTAGTCGCTGGTGAAGTGGGTGGTATCAGCCAAGAAATTGGTGCTTACCAAAAAGAAATTAATGGACAAAAGATTACATTCATCGACACTCCTGGGCACGAAGCCTTTACCGCAATGCGTTCTCGTGGCGCAAGCGTAACCGATATCGTTGTCTTAGTCGTCGCTGCGGATGATGGTGTTATGCCTCAAACAATTGAAGCTATCGATCACGCTAAAGCCGCTGGAGTTCCAATTATTGTTGCCATCAACAAAATGGATAAACCAGGTGCTGATCCAAGCCGTGTCAAAAATGAATTAATGGCCCATGAAATCGTCGTGGAAGATTATGGTGGAGATGTTATCGCTGTGGAAATTTCTGCAAAGCAGAAACAAAACATCGATGGCCTATTAGAAGCTATTTTAACAGTTGCCGAAATGGCGGAACTCAAAGCTAACCCAGATCGTTATGCTTTAGGTACAGTCTTAGAAGCAAAACTCGACAAAAACGAAGGTCCAAAAGCTACTTTATTAGTCCAAAACGGCTCCTTACGTGAAGGTGACTATTTAGTAGTTGGTACTGGTTATGGCAAAGTCAGAAGAATGACTAATGAATTTAAGAAAGTTCTTCAAGTGGCTACACCAAGTACCCCAGTATCTGTTATCGGTATTGCTGAAGTCCCATTAGCGGGTGACCGCTTCATGGCCTTCCCAACTGAACAAGAAGCTCGTGAAATCGCTTTAAAACGTAAGATGATTAAAGAAGCCAAAGAGATGAATAAATCTTCTGCCGCATCTTTAGATGATTTATTTGCCAAAGCCAAAGAAGGCGAAATGCAAAACATCAACATTATCATTAAAGCCGATAGCACAGGTAGTGCGGAAGCTGTTAAATCTTCATTAGAAAAATTATCTAATGACAACATTAAGATTAATATTGTCAGAGCCACTTCTGGTGCTATCACTGAAAGTGACGTCTTATTAGCCAGTGCCTCCAAAGCCATTATTTACGGCTTCAATGTGAGACCTGACGCAAAAACTAGAGCCAAAGCGGAAGAAGAAAAGATTGAAATTAGATTACATCGTATCATCTACGCTTTAATTGAAGAAATCCAAGCGGCGATGAAAGGTATGCTCGCTCCAACAATGGTGGAACGCGTTACCGGACAAGCCGAAGTCAGAAGATTATTCAAGGTTTCTAAACTCGGTACCATCTGCGGTTGTATGATCGTTGACGGTGTCATCAAAAACAATTCTCCAATTCGTTTACTTAGAGACGGTGTCATTGTCTTTGAAGGCAAAATCGCCTCCTTGCAAAGAGAAAAAGACCAAGCCAAAGAGGTTAAGAAAGGATTCGAATGTGGTATCCTTCTTGACGGATATAACGATGTCAAAGAAAACGACATCATTGAAGGCTACGAAATGGTGGAAGAAGCCAGCAAATAGTTATGGCCAACAAACAAGAGAGAATCGCGACACTCATTCGTAAGAATATTGCCGAGATCATCCAATTTGATTTAAAAAATCCTCATTTAGGATTTGTCACCATTCCCGAAGTCAAAGTCAGTAGTGACTTCTCCTATGCAAAAGTCTACGTTTCCTTTATTAAGGAAGAAGAAATTAAAGAAGGATTAGAAGTTCTTAATCATTCCAAAGGATTCATCCGTAGCGAACTCGCTAGTAAGATGGATACTAGAAGAATTCCAGAAATTAGTTTCGTTCTTGATGAAGGCTACAAAAAAGAAGCAAGAATTGAAGAATTATTAAAAGAAAAGAAATAAGAGGGTCGATTAAAACCCTCTTTTTTTATATAATTTTTGTAGTTTTAGTACAAAAAGGGGATTTTTTTATGTTTTGTTCTAAATGTGGAAAGAAATTAGCGGATGATGCTAGATTTTGCGATGGTTGTGGTTCACCAATAGGTGCACAAGAACAACCAAAAGACGAACTCAAGAGTTTATCTTGCCCTGCGTGTGGCTGTCCTATTTCCTTTAATGATGTGACTTGTCCTGGCTGTGGAAGGGAAATACAAGGAAGAAAAGCATCTTCTGCAATTAATAAATTAGTGGATAATCTCGCTAGCGAAACGAACGAGACAAAGAAAATAGAACTTATCAAAACTTTCCCAATCCCAAATAGTAGAGAAGATATCATTGAATTTATGCTTTTAGCATCAACAAATTTTGATGCAAAATATTATATTTCCCATAAGAATGTTGAAAATGTCGCAGAAGCATGGCTTGTTAAAATTGATCAATGCTATAAGAAAGGTTTATTAATGTTTGATAGACCATATGATAGGGCGACAATTGAAAAAATATATAACGACGTTCATTCACAACTCAATAGAACTAAACAGACTAAATTGATTTTGCTCATTGTTGGCATTGTTACCATTATACTTGGTGCAGTCGGAATGATTGCCTCTTCCCGATTATCAGATGAAGTTACTGCAAAAATGCCGCTCTTTGTCGCATCAATGGTGGTGCTTGTTGTCGGTATTATACTCACTGTCTTTGGAGCAAAAAAGAAGAAAACCAAAGACGAAATTCGCGAAGAAAGAGAAGCTAAAGAAAGAGCCAAAGCGGAAAGAAGAAATAAATAGAGACCTTGAAGGTCTCTTTTCTTTATTTTATAAAACACACTTTTCTCGTTTCTATATCGTATAAGCCCGCTTCGAATATTCCATCATATTCTGGGAATTTTTCTTTTAGGAATTTAACTTCTTCTAGGGCGTTTTTCTTACTGGCTTCAAGTTCATCTTTTTCATCAATGATGTTCTTTTTAATTTGATTAAGAATAGGATCTAAATATTTCCCTTTTTCATTATGAAGTGCGGCGTGTACCGCTCCACAGTGGGTGTGCCCTAAGACAAGAACATATTTTATATGTAAGTGTTCAATGCCATATTCAACACTTGCTAGTTCACCTTCGTTGATGACGTTTCCCGCTGTTCTAATGACAAACAACCATCCAAGTCCCAAAGAGAAAATCTCTTCTGGAGACACTCTTGAGTCAGAACAAGTGATAATTAAAACTGATGGGTTTTGACCTTTAACTAGTTCTTTTAATGCCTCATCAGTTTCTTTATCCGCTTTGGAATTAAGAACAAATGATTTATTACCATTAATGAGTAATTCTTTTTCTTTCATAACTATATTTATTATAAAATAAAAGAAAGAGGTAATATCAATTATGAGAAAAGATTTAGGCGCAAAAACATTTATATTTCCAATGCCAGTTTTAATGATTGGCACATATGATGAAAATGGTGAACCAGATTTAATGAACGCCGCTTGGGGTGGTGTATATGACTATAACCAAATAACAATTTCCTTAGGTAGTCATGTCACAACAGATAACATCCGTAAAAACAAAGCTTTTACCGTCGCATTCGCCACAAAAAAGACAGTTGTAGCAAGTGACTATGTCGGTATCGTTAGCAAAGCTAAAGAGCCTAAAAAGATAGAAAAAGCAGGATTACATCCTTATAAGAGTAAGAATGTTAACGCTCCTAGCTATGAAGAATACCCAATTACCTTAGAATGCAAACTCATTTCCTTAGAAGGAGATATGGGTGAAGGCGGAACATTAATTGGTGAAATCGTTAATGTTTCAGTCGATGATAGTGTTCTTACCGATGATAAGATCGATGTCAAAAAACTCGAACCAATCGCCTTTGATGGAGCGAATGGAAAATACCACGTTTTAGGTGAAGAAGTCGCTCCTGCCTTTAGAGTGGGCCTTCAAATTAAATAATTCATCTATTTATAAAATAAATAACCAGCATCAAATTGCTGGTTATTTTATTATCTTATTCATTTTTAGATGTTTAATTCCCGCTTCTAGGAACATCTCGCCTTCTGGGATAAAACCAAGATTCTTATAAAACTCAATGACAGGTTCTTGGGAATTAAGTGTAATAGTGCAAGGATTGAAGTCTGCGGCAATCATATTTACAAAGTAGTTGAATACTTGTTTGCCATAGCCTTTGTTACGATATTCTTTTAAGATTGCAAAGCGTTCAATTTTATAAGCATCATTGACATATCTATATCTAATTGTGCCTATCACTTTATCTTTGAGATAAATAAGATATGTTTTGGCTTCTAATTGTTCTTCTAATATTTCATCTTCTAAATAAGGAACATTTTGTTCTTTTCTAAAGACTAATTCTCTAATGTTTGTGACAATCCACATATCAATAGGAGTAACGACAGGTTTAAGTGTTAATCCTTCTTGATTGATTTGATAGTAGATTTCATTTCCCCATAAGTCTTCTTGTTCGTAGTTACTTATCATAGATAAGAAACTTTCTTTAGATTTAGGGAATTGATGATAAATATCATTTAATAGTGTTTTAATATCTTCTCTTGTGGTGTGTTTATCCGCAGGACAAGCAGAACCAGCGATAGAGATGTTTTCTTCTTTGATAAACGCTTTGATATCTTTTTCATGGACTAATAAGAATGGTCTAATGAAATCGATATTCGCGTTTTCTAAATGCATTTTTGGGGCGAATGTCGCAATCCTCGCTCCATAGATTTGATTCATAAGGAGTGTTTCAATCGCATCATCTGCGTGATGAGCAAAAGCAACTTTATTGAATCCCATTTCATTTGCGACTTTGTTAATTGCCGCTTTCTTCATACGGGAACAAATAGAACATGGTAAATGTTTTAAGTGTTGTTTTTCTTGTTGAATACAAAGTATTTCGTATACTTCTTTGCTATCCGCGACCACTAATTTTAGTCCGATGGATTCACAGAATTCTTCAAGTGGTTTTGGATTAAAACCAGGAAATCCTAAATCTAGTGTGACTGGTTGAAGTTCAAATTCAGTATGAGAAAACTTGCGGTAGAGATTAAGACAGTAGAGTAACGCCATTGAATCTTTTCCACCAGATAAACCGACGATAATTTTATCGCCGTGATTAATAAGGTTATATGTTTGATCCGCTTTACGGATACACGCAAGTAATGTACGAATTGCCTTCATGGTGAAAAATATTATATTATCTAATAAGATAAATTAAAAGTATGAACGGATTTTTCCTCATTGATAAAAAAGAAGAATGGACCAGTCGAGATGTCGTTACCAAGATATCTCATATTTTCCATGAGAGAAAAGTTGGTCATAGTGGAACTCTTGATCCATTTGCCACAGGTTTACTTGTGGTTTCGATTGGTAGAGCCACAAAGGCCAATATTTGTTTAGATGGTTTAGATAAAGAATACATCGCCACACTGAAATTGGGTGGCAAAACCATCTCTGGAGATAAGACAAACGAAATCATCGAAACTAAACCAGTGAAGTCTCCAACAAAAGAAGAAATTGAACAGGTTTTTAAAGAACTTTTAGGGCCTCAAAAACAAGTTCCACCCATGGTCTCTTCTGTGAGATATAAAGGTCAAAAACTCTATCATCTTGCTTTGCAAGGTATTGAAGTTGATAGACCCGCAAGAGACATCAATATCTACGAATTAGAACTATTAGATTTTAGCGAAGATACAATCACATTTAGAGCGTTCGTTTCTAAAGGAACATACATCCGTGTTTTAGGTGAAACAATCGCGGAAAAACTTGGCAATCTCGGCTATTTAACCGCACTCAGAAGAACCAAAGTTGGACCATTTAAAATTGAAGATGCGATTGATGTCAGTGAGGTTAGCGAAGAGCACCTTTTAGATAACTACGATGTCTTATCAAAAGTAGTGCCAATTGTCATATTGAATGATAAATGGGCGGTCCATGCATCCCATGGTGTAAATTTAAGAGAGGATATTTATCCTGGTCGTGGTACAATACTAGTAGCGGATAAAAACCACATGGTTATTGCCATATACAAGTACGTAGATGGACAATATATCTGTCAAAGAGGAATTAACGATTATGGAAATAATTCAATTTGAATTAGGGGACAAAATAGAACCAGTTAATGACCTAATCCTTTGCTTAGGCTTCTTTGATGGTGTCCATTTAGGCCATCAAAAGCTCATTAAAAGAGCGAAAAAAGAAGGTTATAAGTTAGGTGTTTTTTCCTTTAACCAATCTCCAGCCTATGTCTTAGGAAATAAAACCAGTGATAACTGTATTACATCAATTTCCGATAAAGCCGATTTATTCGAAGAACTCGGTGTTGATTATTTATATTTGATGGATTTCAACAAAGAAGTGGTGAACGCGACAAAAGATGAGTTCATCGATCAAGTTTTAAAACAGATTAATCCATATCAAATCTGTTGCGGACCTGACTATCGTTTTGGTGTTCGCGCGGAAGGTGATGTGAACTATTTGAAGTTGTTCTTTAATGTTAAAGTTAACGACTTTGAAAATATGGGAGGAAATAAAATTTCCTCAAGAAATATTATCTCCCTCATCAAAGAAGGCAAGATGGAAGAAGTGGCTTCCATGCTCGGAAGACCATACCGCATTAACGGAACCGTTATGGTGGGCTATAAAAAAGGAAGAGATTTAGACTTCCCAACTGCAAACCTATCTTTGGAATATGAATATATCTACCCACTCAATGGTGTGTATGTTGGTTATGCCTACGTTTTTGGTGAAAAGTACAAAGCTATCATTAATGTTGGTACTCACCCAACAGTGAATCCACTTAATGAACCAATTATTGAAGTCCACTTATTAGATTTCGATCAAAACATTTATGGCAAAAATATCTTTGTTGAATTTATTCAATATATCCGTGAAGAAAAGAAATTCGAAAGTATTGATGCCTTAAAGAATCAATTGGGCAGAGACAAAACAAAAGCGAGAAAAATACTCGGAGAATAAATATTTCACAAAACCCTTTGCAATAATAAGGTTTTACCTTTATTATAATAACCGGCGACTTTCCCTCGGGATATCGAATCCTCAACGATTTCCTGGGAGTTAGTTAAGAATTAAAAGAAGGAGGAAACAAGTTATGGCTTTATCAAAAGAAAGAAAAGCAGAACTCGTCAAAAAGTTTGGTAAAAACGAAAAAGACACAGGTTCAGTCCAAGTCCAAGTCGCATTATTAACCGAACAAATCAATGCTTTAACCGCTCACATGAAGGCAAATCACAATGACGCTTCTAGTAAACGTGCATTAAGTGTCTTAGTCGGTCAAAGACGTAGTTTATTAGACTACCTCATCAGAACCGATCGTGAAGCATACTTAAAGCTCATCGTCGAACTCGGATTACGTAAATAATTCGATAAGAAAACTGAAAAGATCACCGCGAGGTGATTTTTTTTATTTATAAAACTCTTTACTTGAGTTTTATATAGTATATAATAATGCCGTATATATTTTGAAAAAGAGGTAAAAGAATGAAAAGAGTATTCGAATTAGAATTCGAAGGAAAGAAATTCGTTGTTGAAGCCGGCGAAATTGCTAAACAAGCAGATGGCGCCGTCCTTGTTAGATTAAACGAAACAGTTGTTCTTTCCACAGTGTGTTGCTCAGACGAGCCTAAAGAAGGCGATTTCTTCCCGCTAACAGTTGGTTATGAAGAAAAGCAATACGCAGTCGGCAAAATCCCAGGTTCCTTCTTAAGAAGAGAAGGTCGTGCTGGTGAACATGCCACATTAACCGCGAGACTCATTGACCGTCCAATTAGACCAATGTTCTCTGAAGGTTTCAGAAACGAAGTGCAAATCGTTAACACAGTGATGTCTGTTGATCAAGATTGCACACCAGAAATGACCGCAATGTTAGGTTCTTCCTTAGCATTAGGTATTTCCGACATTCCATTTGATGGCCCAATCGCTGGTGTCCAAGTCGGAAGAGTTGATGGCAAATTCATCATCAACCCAACAGTGGAAGAAAAAGAAAAGAGTGACCTTAATTTATCAGTCGCTGGTACAAAAGATGCCATTAATATGGTCGAAGCCGGTGCGGATCAATTAAGTGAAGAAGAAATGTTAGATGCTTTAATGTTTGGCCACGAAGCCATTAAGAAATTATGTGCATGGCAAGAAGAAATCATTAAAGAAATCGGCAAACCAAAAAGAGAAATCGAACTCTATAAGTGTGATCCTGAAATCGAAAAGGATGTCACCGATAGAGCAAACGAAAGATTAAAGAAAGCTATCTCTATCTTTGATAAACTCGAAAGACAAGACGCAATCGACGCAATCGAAGATGAAATCTTAGATGACTATGACTCACGTAGCTATCCTGATGAAAAAACACATCAAAAAGTTATGCACATGGTCAATGAAACTTTAGAAATCTTAGTCGCTAACGAAGTTAGAAGATTAATTACTGAAGAAAAGATTAGACCTGATGGTCGTAAAGTTGATGAAATCCGTCCACTAGACGCTCAAGTCGACTTATTACCAAGAGTTCATGGTAGTGCGATGTTCACCCGTGGACAAACACAAGTTATCTCTATCACCACATTAGGTGCTAAGAGCGATGAACAAATCATCGATAACTTAACTCCAGAAGAAACCAAACACTGGATGCATCATTATAACTTCCCACCATACTCTGTTGGTGAAGTTGGTAGAATGGGTTCCCCAGGTAGAAGAGAAATCGGTCATGGTGCTTTAGGTGAAAGAGCCTTAAGTTATGTCATTCCTTCTGAAGAAGAATTCCCATACACAATCAGAACAGTCGCAGAAGTTTGCGAAAGTAATGGTTCTAGCTCACAAGCTAGTATCTGCGCTTCCTGTATGTCATTAATGGCTGCAGGTGTCCCAATCAAAGCCATGGTTAGTGGTATTGCAATGGGCTTAATCACTTCTGGTCCATTAGACGGCAAACATCCATATACAATCCTTACCGATATTCAAGGTTTAGAAGACCACTTCGGTGACATGGACTTCAAAGTCGCTGGTACCGAAAAAGGTATTACCGCCTTACAAATGGATATCAAAATCAAGGGTGTTACAAGAGATGTCTTAAAAGAAGCTTTAGCACAAGCTAATGATGCTAGAGCGAAGATTCGTGCAGTTATGGCTAAAGCCATCTCCGAACCAAGACCAGATGTCGGTAAATACGCTCCTAAGATGGATACCTTCATGATTGATGTTGATAAAATCAGAGAAGTTATCGGTACAGGTGGTAAAGTCATCAATGACATTATTGCTAAGTGCGATAACGTGAAAATCGATATCGAAGATAACGGTCAAGTCACCATCTATCATATGGATAGAGAAACCATCAACAAGGCTAAACAAATGATTCAAGATATCGTTAGAGAAGCCAAAGTTGGTGAAGACTTCGAAGGTGAAGTCACACGTGTTGAAGAATACGGTGCCTTTGTCAAATTATTCGGTAACGTTGAAGGCTTATGTCACGTTTCTAGATTAGGTTGGGGATTCATCAACCGCGCTAGCGACGTTGTCAAAGTCGGTGACACCTTAAAGGTGAGAGTTATCGAAATCGACGAAAAAGGTAAAGTCAAAGTCTCTCATAAAGAATTTGAACCAAAACCAGAAAATTATGAAGAAAGACCAGCGAGAACCGAACACTTATCTCGCCCAGATAATTCTCATAAAGGTCCAAGAAAGTTCAAAAAATAATTAACAAAATTAGCCCAGTCCTCGTGATTGGGCTTTTTTATTGCGTATAAATTTACTTTTAGACCCCCAACACAATTAAATGTGTTATGATAGTAAAGGACTTATTATGAAGAAGTTTTTTAGAAATTTATTCAGTGGCTATTTCTTAATCATCCTATTACTCCTTCTTGAACTTACTTTCATCATCTTTTTTCAATTCTTCTTTGAAAGCGTAGTGGAAGCAATTGTTAATGATCAAACTTTGTTTGATGATGCAAATCTCAAACTTGGTATTAACTTAGGATATCTCCTCATGAGAGGAATTGCTTTTATCGTCGCCCTGATCATTTTCTTCAAAATTATTAATAGACACGAAGATCCAGAATTTAAGATTCCATGGATTGTCGGTATGTTATTGCTCCCATTCTTCTTCTCTGTCTTATTCCTTATCTTTGGAAACCATGGCTTAAAGAAGAATGATCGTATCGTTGTTGATGCGACAAGAAATGCTTATAACGCTCACTTTAAGTTAAGCAAGCTTAAAGAAGAGGAATTTATGGATGAACTCGGTAGAGCGATGGGAACATTTAAATATATCGCAAATACCACAGATTTAGGCATCCATAGAAATAATAGAGTTACATATTATAAGAACGGCGAAGAATTCTTCCCAGATATGATTGAATCCTTAAAGAAAGCGAAAGAATTTATCTTCATGGAATTCTTTATCATCACTGATGGCAAGTTATGGAATGAAGTTAAACAAATATTAATTCAAAAAGCTGAAGAGGGTGTTGATGTCAGAATCATCTACGATGATATGGGTTGTAGTGGAACTATTTCCACATTCACACCAAGAAGATTCAGAAAACACGGAATTAAATGTTATAAGTTCCATCCATTTAGACCTGTTCTTTCCGGTGTTTACAATAACCGTGACCATAGAAAGATTGTCATTATCGACCATCAGATGGCGTTCACCGGTGGTATGAACCTCGCAGATGAATACGGAAACATCATTAAGAGATTTGGCTACTGGAAGGACACAATGGTGAAAATCGAAGGTAGTGCGATGAATAACCTTATTGCCACCTTCTTACAAAACTACGACTTATGCGCTCAAAGCGTGAGCGATTACAATAAATATCTCGGATATCACTATACAAAGTATGATGATGAGGGATTTGTTATGCCATTTGGTGATGGCCCTGGCGCGATTGATGACGCCCTTATTGGTGAACAAAACTACATCAATATCCTTAACTATGCGAAGAAGAAAGTTTATATTTCTACACCTTACTTAGTCCCAACATACTCATTGCTTGATGCGATGAGAAATGCGGCGCTTAGAGGAGTGGAAGTAAATCTCATTCTTCCAGGTATTCCTGATAAAAAAGCCGTTTATGCAGTTGCTAAATCATATTTCTCATGGTTGATGAAATCAGGTATAAATATTTATTTATATACTCCAGGCTTCAATCATATGAAGACCATTTTAGCGGACGATGAATTAGCCTTTGTGGGAACGATTAATTTTGACTTTAGAAGCTTAGTCCATCACTTTGAATGTGGCACGCTTTTATATAAGAACCAATGCATGAAGGATATCCGTAAAGACTTTGACGAAATGATCGCTCAGTCTAAGAAGGTTCCTTCTAACTTCAAGCTTAAGCTTGGTACTAGATGGTTCTGCTCAATTGTGAAAATCATTACTCCATTATTATAGAGGTGAAAAATATGGAAAAATTTGATGTCTTAATTATTGGCGCGGGTGTTACCGGCGCGATGATTGCCAGAAATTTATCCAAGTACGATTTAAAAGTCGCTTTATTGGATAAGGAAAACGATGTTGGCAATCTCACCAGTAACGCGAATAGCGCAATTGTCCACTCCGGATATGATCCAGTGCCAGGAACTAACAAAGCAAAGTTCAACGTTGCAGGTAATGCAATGTTTGACAAGATTTGTGAAGAACTCGATGTTCACTTTGAAAGAGTGGGTTCTTTGACTGTTGCTTTGTATGATGAACAAATCCCAGTTCTAAAAGAACTCGCGGAAAGAAGTAAGCAAAATAACGTTCCAGTGGAAATCCTTTCTGCGGAAGAAGTGAAGAAAATGGAACCAAATATCAATCCTTGCGTTAAAGGTGCTTTATTCGCCCCAACCGCAGGTATTGTTGACGTTTTTAACTTTGTATGTCACGCAGTGGAAAACGCAGTCGATAACGGCGTAAAACTCTTCTTAAACGAAGAAGTTAAATCCATTGTTAAAGAAGGCGACTACTACAAAGTAGTAACACAAAAAGAAGAATTCTTTACCAAGATTGTTATTAACGCCGCTGGGGCATTCGCTGATAGGATTGCCTCAATGGTGGAACCAATCGATTGGAAAATCACGCCAAGAAAAGGTGAATACTTTGTATTAGATCACTACAAAGCCGGTTTGGTGAATCACACAATTTTCCCATTGCCAAGTGAAAAAGGCAAAGGCATCTTAGTGACCATGACCACAAGTGGTAACTATTTAGTCGGTCCAAGTAGTGAACTCGATGATGATCCTAACGATGTTACAACTGACCCACCAACGTTACGCAACATTAGAGCGCAAGCAACAGAAATGGTCCCAAGTATTCCATTTAACCAAGTTATTAGAGTATTCGCTGGCACAAGACCAACTTGTACAAGACATGACTTTGTCATCGAATACGCAAAGAGCGATAAAAACTTCATCAATGTCGGTGGTATCGAATCTCCAGGATTTGTCTCTTCTCCTGCCATTGGTGAATATGTTGTTGAGAGACTCGTCAGACCACTTATCGAACTCAAAGAAAAGAAAGATTACAATCCATGCGTTAGAAAATATCACCGTTTATATAACGCGATGGTGGAACAAGATTATAAATTTGTGAACGAACACGAAAACTATGGTCAAATCATTTGTAACTGTGAAAAGGTTACTCTTGGTGAAATCTTAGACGTTTTATCACGCAGTGTTCCTCCACATTCTGTGAAAGCTCTTAAACGAAGAACAAGAGCGGGATTTGGTAAATGCCAAGGTGGTTTCTGCCAACCAAGAGTCGTTCTTATCTTGGCAAAATATTATGGAGTATCTCCTATGGAGATATCTTATGATGGAGAATTCTCCAAAATCCTTTTAGAAAAGATCAAAGGAGGAAGATAATATGCGTACGATAGATTTATTAATTATCGGTGGTGGTTCCGCAGGTATGGCGGCCGCTATTCAAGCCAAAAAAGAAGGTATTGATGATATCCTTATCGTTGAAAGAGATGAAAATCTCGGTGGTATTTTAAACCAATGCATTCATAACGGTTTTGGTCTTACAGAATTTAAAGAAGAATTAACTGGACCAGAATATCTTTCTCGTTTTGTTAAACAAGTTGAAGAATTAAAAATTCCTTATATGACAAATTCCATGGTCATCGATATGACTAAGGATAAGATTGTTACTATCAGTAACAAAGATAAAGGCGTTGAAATTGTTCAAGCTAAAGCCATTGTCATGGCTACAGGCTGTTATGAAAGAGGCGCTGGTGCCATTCAAATTCCTGGTGATAGATGTGCAGGCATCATTACCGCTGGTACCGCTCAAAAATATTTAAACATCCACGGATATCTATGCGGAAAACGCATTGTCATCTTAGGTAGTGGTGATATCGGTTTAATTATGGCAAGACGTCTTACACTTGAAGGTGCAAAAGTCATCTGTGTTAGCGAAATCATGCCATATAGCAATGGTTTAAATAGAAATATTGCTCAATGTTTAAATGACTATAACATCCCTCTCTACTTAAGTAGAAGTGTGAGTAAAGTCATTGGCAAGGATAGATTAGAGAAAGTCATCTTATCCGCAGTGGATGAAAAGATGCAATTCATTCCAGGAACCGAAATGGAAATCGAATGTGATACTTTAATTCTTTCCGTTGGTTTAATTCCATATATATCCTTATTAGATAATATAGATTGCCCAGCCAGTAGCACGAAAGGTGCGAAAGTTAATGAACACATGGAAACAATGATTCCAGGTATCTTCTCTTGCGGTAACTGCTTACACGTCCATGACGTCGTTGACTTTGTCACCGATGAAGGAAGATTAGCCGGTCATGGTGCGGCAATGTATCTAAAAGGTAAACTTGCAAGAGGTAACAAAATTGTGGTCACACCAAAAGACGGCATTTCCTACGTTGTGCCACAAGAAATCAATAGAGACAACCAAGAAGACGTGACCTTTAAATTCCGTGTCAGAACGCCGGTAAAAGACGTCTGGTTAATCATTGAAAGTAATGGTCAACAAGTCGCGAAAATTATGAAGCCAGTACTCATCCCATCTGAGATGGTAATGGTGAAATTATCTAAAGATAAATTAGATCTCATCAAGGATGAAGTAACCTTGAGATTGGAGGCTAGATAATATGAAAGAATTTACTTGTATTATTTGTCCAAGAGGCTGCCGATTAAGCGTTGATGATAACATGAACGTAACCGGCAATTTCTGCCCAAGAGGTAAACAATATGCGGTTAGCGAACTCACTAATCCCGTAAGAACCATTACTTCTTCCGTGAGAGTGAATAACCGTGAAGATTTACTCGTTTCCGTGAAAACTAGTGGATCAATTCCAAAGGGAAAGATCTTCGAAGTTATGGAAGAAATCAACAAATTGTCAGTTTCCGCACCAACGAGAATTGGTGATGTTGTTGCATCAAATATCCTCGGTTTAGGAGTCGATATTTTGATTACAAAAAATATCGATTAATATTGATAAGTATTTAATTATATATATAATTTAATTAGGTCTTTAACATAGACATAATGTAAAAGAATATATGAACGATTTAGTAAGAGTTATGGCTTTAGGCGGCCTTGATGAAAACGGCCGTGATTGTTACGTTGTTGAAATCAACAATGATATTTTCGTTTTAGACTGTGGTACTTGCATTCCTGATAAGACTGCTCCTGGTATCGACTACATGATCCCTAACCCTGACTATCTCATCAAAAATAAAGACCGTATTAGAGGTTATTTCATCACCCATGGTCATGATGAATCCATGTCTGGTCTCAAATACTTCTATAACCAAGCTCCCGCACCAATATATGCGACAAAAGAAACCCTTGGCCTTATGAAAGGTCAAGCGATGTCTGTTCGTATGAACTTCGCTCCAAAAGCGGTCATCGTGGAACCAACTTGTACATTAACTGTCGCTGGACGTGAAGTGAGATTCTTTCAAACATGTCACAATACAATGAACTCTTCTGGTATCGCTATTGCCACCACACAAGGTTGGATTATCTATACTAGTGATTTCATCGTTGACTTTACAAGTCAAACAAAATCATATTACTTTGACTTACACGCTTTAGAAGACATCGCTTCTTCTCCAACGTTGTTACTTATGAGTGAATCAAAAGCTGCGACTAGAAGTGGCTATTGTTCACCAAAACACAGATCTCTCAAACTCATGGAAAAGAGTTTTAAAGATTCTCATAAACGTATCTTTATCTCTTGTTTCTGGCAAAACGTCTTCCGTATCGAAGAAATCATGATCTTGTGTCAAAGATACAATAAGAAAGTATTTTTCTATAACGAATACACCAGAGCCGTGATGACTTTAGGTCAACAAATCATGCCTAACTTATTCCATGGTGTCGAAGTAGTGGATAAAGAAAACTTCTTAAGAGTGAAGAGTACTGACTTAGTCATCTTAATCGTCGGATTAGATGGTGACTTATATGAAGAAATTGACGCTCTTGCAGAACACAAAAACGAAGACAAACGTATCGTTTTAAACGATGAAGACTTATTCATCAACGCTTCTTTACCAAGACCAGTTATGGAAACTGTCTGTACCAGAGCGATGGATAAAGTGTATCGTACAGGTTGCTCCGTCTTATGGCTTAAGAAAGATGCCTTAACAAGCATGCATGCAAGAGAAGACGACCTTAAATTCTTCCTTTCTGTTTTAAGACCAAAATACTACTTACCAGTTCGTGGTAACTTCGTTAATATGATGGCAAACGCTCGCTTAGCGCTTGCGATGAATATCGGATTTAATCACTCTAATATCTTCATTGTTGATAATGGCACACAACTCGAATTTGATGGTGTCACTCGTCCAAGAATGATTCCAAATGAGGTTAATGGAGTGAACGTTGATCCAATCTTAATTGATGGTGTTGGCGTTTCTAGAAAAGGTAATGAAGTCGTTCAAGATAGATTAGCCCTTTCTCAAGATGGTGTTGTTGTTATCGCCGCAAGTGTCGACCTTAAGGAAAAGAAGATTATTGCTGGCCCAGATTGCCAGATGAGAGGATTTGTCTTCGTCAAGGAAGCAGAACCATTATTAAAGAGTCTATCCACCATATTTATTGATGAAATCAATACCGCTTTCCAATTAGAGAAGTTTGATGTAGACTTGATTTATCAAAATGTCTCCGAAAGAAGTAAGAGATTCATCAAGAGAGAAAACGGAAGAGAACCATTCATCCTTCCAATCATTGATATAATTGAATAAAGCACCGAATTGGTGCTTTTTTTCATAAAAACGTTAGACATACGCTTATGCGTGTATGTATAATTGTTGTGTATGCCAAACAACAAAGCCCCAAAAAAGATATCCAAGCGTTATTTCACCTTCTTCGGCGGTATCGCTTTTTGTTTGTTTTCGGTTATTTTAATTCTCAATGGAAAGTATGTTGCTAGAACATTAGCCTTCCCATTTGCTTATGCCTTTGGTTTAGGTAGCTACGCAATTTACATTCTCATTTATTCTTTCGGTTTATGCTTATTCTTCCGTGAGAAGGGATTTAAGATTCGCCCAAACAATTATTTCTTTGGTGGCTTATTTATTTTCATTTCAATTTTAATTATCAGCACACTTATTGTTACAGCGAATAAAACCGAAGTTACCTTAAGTAATTTCCAATCACTATATAAAAACGTGATGAGCAACATCGAGGCAGAAGGCGATCCAAACTCATATTGGAAAGCCACCTTTGTGAACTTATTCCAAGGCAATGCTTTTGGTGGTGGTTTTGTCGGCTACTTCTTAGCAGGCGCGCTCAGTACCCCAACAGGTGGCAAGCCAGCATTAGCATGGGTCGTTGCTATTCTTATTGCGTTATTAGGTATCTTCCTCATTTTCTTACCACAATTCATTAAGATCTTTAAAGGTAACAAAGCTACAAAGGCACCAAAAGAATCTAAGAATAGAGAAGAAGAAAGAGTTATTTCCACACGTAGAGTGGAAAACATCGATAACATTTCCAGTGCGAGCACATTAGATGACGCAAATAATGAACCATCTCCAATCTACGCTCCACAAATCAATAGACAAGCTAATTTTAACGAAAGAAATGATGACTTACGTCCTGTTAGTGAAGATAACAGTAGTAACAATGCCTTTGGCATGTCCACAAACTTTGTTCCTGCCCGTTTTGGTAAATTTATGCCAAAAGCCCCAGTCGTGGAAAAACCAGAAGAAGTGAAACCAATGACTGCTGAACAAGCGATTATGGAAGCCAATAGAGAAACCACAATCAATGAACAAATGCAGCTCAACTTTGAAGAAAAGCAAACTGTTAATATGGAACTTGCTAGCAAGAAACCAGAATTTGTGGAACCTGTTAGCGTCATGCCAACACCTAACCCAATTCCAACTCCAATGGAAGCCATTCCAACACCTGTTCAACCTGCTCCTCAACCAGTGGTGAAGAAACCAATTAAATGGATTCCTCCATCTGGAGAATTATTAGAAACATTAGAAGTTCAAGACGCCATTGATGAAAACAATCGTGTCGCCGAAGAAAGAGTGGCGTTAATTAACGAAGTCTTTAATGACTTTGGTGTTGGTGCTACTTGCCAATCATATGTTATTGGTCCATCTGTCACTAGATACAATATTGAATATTCCAGTAATGTTAGCGTGAGAAGCGTTAATAACTTATTACCAGACTTAAACGTTCGTTTAAATGGTGTTGATGCCTTGTTTGAAGGAAGAGTTGAAGGTCAAAGATATTCCGGCTTAGAAATCGCCAATGCGAAGATTACATCTGTTTCCTTTAAAGAAGTCTATGAATCATTACCAGATGCGAAAAAGAAACCATTACATGTCGCTTTTGGTAAAAACATTGATGGTAGAATCATCGCTGCTGATTTCAATGACTTCCCACACATCTTAGTCGCTGGTACCACTGGTAGTGGTAAATCAGTCTTTACTCACTCATTGATTTGTACGCTCATCATGCGTAACTCACCAGATAATTTAAGACTCGTTTTAATCGATCCAAAGAAAGTTGAAATGAGTAAATATAGAGACATTCCTCACTTATTATGTCCAATCATCAACGATCCAAACGTTGCTAAATTAACAATGGACAAATTAGTGGAAGAAATGAATAGACGTTATGACGTCTTGGAACTCAATGGTTGTTCCGATATCAAACAATATAACGAATTAAGAGAAGAAAATATCACTCTTGAACCAATGCCATTTATCGTGGTCTTTATCGATGAATTCGCCGATATCGTTGATACCTGTAAAGAAGTGAAACAACCAGTTGTTTCTATCGCTCAAAAAGCTCGTGCTTGTGGTATCCACATGTTAATTGCTACACAAAGACCATCCACAAATATTATTGATGGTGTTATTAAAGGCAACTTACCAACACGTGTTGCTTTAGCCGTGGCTATGCAAGTTGACTCCGTGACTATCTTAGGTGAAGGTGGCGCTGAAAAATTACTCGGTCGTGGTGATATGCTCGTTCAATCTCCGCTCATCAGCCGTACCGGTAGAGTAAGACTTCAATCTTGCTATATCCAAAATAAAGAAATTCTCCGTATTGTCGGTTACTTAAAAGAACACTACGAAGTAAATTATGATCCAAACTTCTGCAATTTACTTGAAAACGCTCAAAAAGCAGCAGCGGAAGTTATTGGTTCTCCTGAGTTCCAAGCTAGCTTAGATAATAGCGAAGAAGAGAAGTATCAAAGCGTGAAAGAATGGGTTATGGCCAATGAATATATGTCCATGTCCCGTATCCAAAGAGAGTGCTCCGTTGGATTCAATCGCGCTGGTAGATTCTTTAAGCGTTTACAAGATGAAGGTATCGTCGATACCGAAACCGAAGGTAATAAAGGATGCCCAGTCTTAGTCCACGATAAATTCTATGATGGTTCATCCGATACCGATGTTGCTGTCAGTAGTGATCAATCTGAGATTTTATAAAACTTATGAAAAACACATATCTACAAGCTAATTTAGTATCTTTAAATCGTATCAATGTCTTGTTGTTTACGAGTATTGCTTTACCAAACAACCCAGTCTTTTTCTTAGAAAAAGATGGTGACAAAGTTATTAAATTAAAAATCAATCGCCATACCTCTAGTGCCGCGGTGAATATCTATGACTTAGAGATGAGCGAAAACTTTGAATATGGTCATTCTTATTCCGTTGTTTTAGAAGGCTTCAATAGAATCGCTGTTGATGTATCTGACTCAACCGATTTCCCTGATTTTGATAAGAACTTCTACTATGATGGTGATGATTTAGGCGCTATCTATTCTAAAGAAGAAACGAAGTTTGCCCTTTGGGCACCTTTAGCGAGTGAAGTGAGATTAAAACTCGATATCAATGGTGTTCATAGCTATTACCGTATGGTAAGAGGAGATAAAGGTGTCTTCCGTCTTACCTTAAAAGGTGATTTATTAAACGCTAAATATCATTATTTAGTGACCAATAGCGGCGCTACTACCGAAACTAATGACCCATGGGGAAGAGGCGTTTCCTTTAATAGTGAATGGTCCGCAGTGGTTGATATTGAACAAATTAAAAACATTAAAAACATCAAACCAGAAAAGAAAATAGCAAGAAACGCTGACGCTATCGTTTACGAAGCCTCTATCCGCGATTTCACTGAAGATAAAAATACAAACATTGTTAATAAAGGTAAATTCCTTGGTTTAACCGAAGAAGGAAGAACCACCAAAGGTGGTCATCCAGCTGGATTAGATTACTTAAAGTATTTAGGAATCACCCATTTACAAATACTTCCAGTTATGGATTTCTTTGGTAATGATGATAAGGATATTACCAAGAGTTATAACTGGGGTTATAATCCAATCTCTTTCTTTGCGGTGGAAGGTAGTTATTCCACGAAACCAGAAGATCCAATGAATCGTTTAATCGAATTTAAAACGATGGTGGAAACTCTCCATAAAAATAACATCCGTGTTGTCATGGATGTCGTTTATAACCATTTATATGAATTCATGTACACTTCATTTGAAAAAGTAGTGCCACATTATTTCTATAGAAGAAGAGCGAACGGCTTACAAGCCTGTGCTTCTGGATGTGGTGATGACTTTGCTAGTGAAAAACTCATGGCCAGAAAAGCGATATTAGAATCACTCAAGTATTTTACCGAAGTATTTGATATCGACGGATACCGCTTCGATTTAATGGGTTTAATGGATATTGATACCGTTAACCAAGGTTTTGCAATTTGTAAAAACATCAAAGATGATGTCATTTTCTATGGCGAAGGTTGGAACATGGGTATCGAACTCCCATTTGAAAAGAAAGCTTGTAGTGAAAACGCTGATAAGATGCCAGGTATTGGTTTCTTTAACGATATGTATCGCGATATTTTAAGAGGTGGAAACTTCCACGATAGTATTCACACCAAAGGTTTTGTCGGTGGTAACTTCGATAATAACGGTTACATCGAATACTTATTTAAAGGTTGTACAACCGATAGCCCAGTGAAACATCGATTCTTAGATTTCAACCAATCTCTCAACTATGTTGAGTGTCACGATAACAATACTTTATATGACAAATTAACTTTCTCAAATGGAAGAGAAGATCAAAATACCCTTCTTAAACGTGTCGAATTCGCCAACAAGATGGTCATCTTGTCTTTCGGCATCGGTTTTATCCATATGGGCCAAGAAATCGGCTTATCCAAATCCGGTTTAGATAATACTTATAACGTCATTAAAGTGAACAATATGGATTGGAAGCTCGTTGATGAACGTTTCGATATGGTGGAACGACTAGCCTCAATCATCTTCTTTAGACAAAAGATGGTCAGTTATTTCCCAAATGAAAAGTTCGACGATATTCCAAAACTATTTAAAATCGACTATTGGCATAATGGCATGTTAGCCCTCATCGCTGATAACGAAGCTAAATTATATCCATATAAAAAGATTCTCATTTTATATAATCCAACATTAGATAAGAAAACGTACGAATTAGATGAATACTATCAACTCTTAGTGGATGTGAAATCTAAAGGCGAAAACATCATGATGAAAAACGGCATGATTGCGCCTTTAAGTATCCAAATTCTATTTTTGAAGAAGGAATAAAAATGCCATTACATTACGGTAAAGCTGTTTGTGTCGCTGGAGGCGCCATTATATGGGATTATTTCGCATGGATGAGAAAATATGCAAAGCATCCAGAGAAATATCCTTTTAGTGAGAGATATAAGAAAGTTCAAAAGCTTCTCCAAAGATTATCTCGCGGTTTTAATGTCGACTTTCATGTTGAAGGTTTGGAAAAACTTCCAGAAGAAACATGCTGTATCGTTTCTAACCACTTATCCGCCTATGACCCAGTATCTTTGATTGCTGTCATGGATAAACCATGTACGTTCGTCGCTAAAAAAGAATTATTAAATAAACCATTCGCTGGAAAAATCATCAAAGGTATTGATGGTGAATTCATTGATCGCGATGATTTGAAACAATCCTTAAGACTAATGATGAAAGTGGAAGACGATTTAAAAAATCATAAAGAGAAAAACTGGATTATTTATCCAGAAGGTACAAGAAATCGTGACCCAATGAAAAACGTTAAAGAATTCCATCACGGAACATTCCGCCCTGCGGTTAAAGCTAATGTTCCTATTATTCCAGTAGCGACATATGGTACATTCCGTGTTTTAAAAAGAAAACCTGCCTATAAGAAATACCCAGTATGGATTAAATTCCTAGATCCAATCTATCCAGAAGATTATAAAGATATGAAAACACCAGAAATAGCGAAAATGGTGGAAGAAAGAATCGAACAAGCAATCTCCTTCGATCTCAGAAAGAAAGATCACGTAGAGATGGCTAAAATCGATAAAAAATATAGATTCAATAAAATAATCTAAATTA
>JAFZRR010000012.1 GCA_017619815.1 Bacilli bacterium
GACTTAATAGAGTTATATGACTTAATCGTAGATTGCCTTATATAGATAAAAATATGACAATCTTGCTGCGAGGTGAAAACTATGGGAGTGAAGATTTACGCTGATGCCGGAAGTAATCTCTTTCCGGAAATATTAAAAGCCAAAGACTTAGATATTAAAGTCGTAAGCATGAAACTCTATATCAAAGATCAAGAGTATAACTGCTACGATGAGAACTTTAATACTCAAGAAGTTAGCAAATTATTCTACGAAGAATTAAATGGAAATAATAATATACGTACCAGTTTAATTAATCCAAATGATTATTTAGAAGCCTTTAAGGATGATATCGCAAAAGGAAATCAAATCATCTGTGTAACAATGGCAAAAGGCATTTCTGGTACATATCAATCCGCATGTATCGCTAGAGATATGATCAATGAAGAACAGGGTCGAGAAATGGTCTATGTTTTAGATTCTGCAACCGCGGGATTTGGTGAAGGCATCCAAGCCATCAAATTAGCGAGAGAAGCGGAGTATGGCAAGAGCTTTTCTTCTTTAATAAAAGAAGCAGAAGAATTTAAGTTTAAAGTGAGAAGCGAATTCACCGTTGATGATATTAACTTTTTGGCGAGAACTGGAAGAGTCAATAAAGTCGTGGCGAAAATTGCTAATGTCTTAAAGATTAAAGTCTTATTAAAGGGTAGTGTGGAATCCACAATTGTGTCCACCGCAAAAGTGGCAGGTAGAAAGCTATCTTTAAAGAAACTTACCAAACAAGTTATCGATTATATTAGAAAACCAGATAACCAAACTGTTTATATAACTCACTGCAATTGTTTAGAAGATGCGAATAAGATGAAAAACGAATTAATGCAAAACGGTATTAATAACGTGGAAATCTATGATTATGATTTAGTGACAGGAAGTCATTTAGGACCAAATGCTCTTGCGGTCTTCTATATCGGAGACAACCGAGAATTCGATAAGCCTCTTCCATTTACACAAAATAGTGATGCAAAAGTCAGAAAAACTGATTTAGTAAAATAAGAAAAAAACCGAACTATGTTCGGCTTTTCTTTTAGATTTGATCGAGTTCTTTTTTAATTCCCTCTTTATCGAGGTTTTGTCCAATGAAGACTAACTTAATAAGTTTATCTCCATATTTCTCATCCCAGTCATGACGGAAATTCTCATCATTTTCTAATAAGAACTGAATTTGTTTCTTAGAAAGTTTTCCAGAATACCATTCACCAGTTCTGTTGAGTTTTCTTTGTCTTCCTGCGGATTCATATACACATGCGTATTGTTCTTCTTTTAAGAAATATAAGATACCTTTGGCACGGATGATGTTTCTTCCGTTACCTTCGACCCATTGTAAGAATTTTTCTTTATCAAATGGTCTTCTACGATAATAGACGAATGTATTGATATCGTATTCATCAGCGGTACCTTCATCATCGTTTTCATCCATACCGTTTTCGTGGTGATGGTGATGATGGTGATGATGTTCATGTTCTTCGTGCTCATGTTCGTGATGATGATGCTCGTGTTCATCTTCATCGTCATCATCATCGTCATGGTCATGATGTTCTTCATCAGCGTCAACTTCGTTGCTCCAGTCTTCAAACTCTCTAATCCAAGCTGCGGACATAGAAGCGGTTTCGAAGTTAAATAAGTGTGTATCAATTAATTCATCGATATCGACATCGCAGTAGTCGCATTCAACAATCTTCGCGGATGGTTGAAGTGCTTTGACAGCGATTTTCACTTTTCTTAATTCCTCAGCGGAGATGTCACTAACTTTATTTAATAAGACGACATCGCAGAATTCGATTTGTTGAATGACGAGATTTTCTAAATCTTCTTCACCTCTCACTGTGTCTTTGAAGACATCGCCACAGGCGAATTCATCAACAAGACGCAAAGCGTCTGTCACTGAAATAACTGCGTCTAATGTATAGAACTTTGGAAGATTTTGTTTTTTAAACTCTTCTTCCATGTAGCAAATTGTTTGAGCGATTGGGACTGGTTCACAAATACCAGAAGCTTCAATTAAGATATGATCGAATTTTCCAGTTTGCACGATATCAGCGAGTTGTTGAATCAAATCTTTCTTTAATGTGCAGCAAATACAACCATTTTGTAACGCGACGAGGCTATCATCTTTAGAATTGACGATACCACCTTGGGCAATTAGTTCAGCGTCAATATTGACTTCACCGATATCATTGACGATAACCGCCATATGATGTCCTTTAGCGTTTTTTAAGATGTGATTGATTAATGTGGTTTTGCCACTTCCGAGATAACCGGTAATTAATGTAATAGGGACTGTTTTAAAACTCATAATTAATTTCTCCGCGTTTTATTCTATCACTTTTTCAAAAATTGATAGAAATAATACTCATAAAATAGCAAATTCAAAAATCTAATAACAAAGTTATTATTAAAATATTTAGCACTCTCACTTGCCGAGTGCTAATTTTGTGCTACAATTAAGGTAGAAAAGGAGGATATTACTTATGCAAATGGAACAAATGCCTGACTATGAAAATGATAAAGATGTCCTTCAAAAATTCGGCCGTAATATTAACGAAGAAGTTAAGAAAGGAAAAATCGATCCTGTTATCGGCAGAGATGAAGAAATCAGAAAGATCATTGAAATATTAGCCAGAAAAAC
>JAFZRR010000013.1 GCA_017619815.1 Bacilli bacterium
AATAACGCAAAAGAAGAAGAAAAATTCGTCACCGGCGATGCTTATATGGAAGCCAAAAATGATTATCCATCCATCAATATCCCAGTTGGTGATCACTTCAAAGAATTATATGACGTCGTCAAACAAGCAAAGGAAGATGGTAAGACTGAATACGCTGAAACATCTACCGAAGGTGAAGGCGAGGATGCTCAAACCACAGAAACCTATTGCTTATACTTATGGCACGACTACACCGAAGGTGACAAATTCTCCTATACCATTTCCGGAAACGAAAATTACGATGAAAAAGTCGCCCAAAAGGTGTTCATGAACTTCGATATCTCCGAACTTCAAAAACTTGAAGAAGAAGATAAAGAAATTAAGAACTTAACTGCTTACGTCAACATTCAAGATATCAATAGCAATAGCAAGTACGAAGCTTCTGAAGTCAGAAAAGCCTTCGATACCGCTAGATACTATGTTGCCTTAATCAATAGTGGATCATTAGATTACAAAGTCACATTCTTATATTCCACAAACGTTAACGCTTCTACTGAAGCTTTAATCGATATCTCTGCTTCCGGCCCACAACTCGCTTGGTCAGGAACATTAAGAGCAACCATCGTCTGTGTTGTCGTCTTATCCTTATTAACAGCAGTTTTCTATCGCTTAAGCGCACTAAGCGTGGCCACAACCACAATCGGTAGCGTGTTCGCCGGTGTTGCAAGTATTATTCTCTTCACCGCTGAATTCAACGCCGCTGGTTTAATCGCTTTAGTGGCCGTTGCTATCGCCAGCTTAGCATCTAACGTCATCTACTTAACAAAGTTAAAAGATGAAGCTTACCGTGGCCGTTCTTTAAAGAAAGCCAACTCCGAAGCCGCGAAGAAATCCTTATTACCAATCTTAGACGTTAACGTTGTCTTAATTATCTTAGGTGTCTTTGCATACATCTTCGGTGGTGCTTTAATGAGAAGCTTTGCCGTTATCTCCGTTATCGGTGGTTTAGCCTCATTAGTCTTAAACCTCTTAGTCTTAAGAGGATTAATGTGGTTAGTCACTAACGCCACAAAATTACAAGGCAAATACGAAATGTTTGGTATCGACTCTAAGAGAGTTCCAAACGTCTTAAAAGAAGAAAAACAAACATTCTTCGGTAGCTATGCTGATAAAGACTTCACCGCGAAGAAAAAACCAGTTGGTATCATCGCTTCTATTCTCTTAGTCGCCGGTATCGCTGGCATGATCACCTTTGGTGTCATGAAAGGACAAGAATCCTTCCTCGCTAAAAATAGCGAAGCTAAATATACTGAAATCTTCTTTGAATCTAAGATTGAACACGCTCCTGTTAACGAAACATTAGTGAGAGAAATCTTAGAAGATGTTTATCTCTATACAGATAACGAAGAAAAAGCCACAAAGATGTCTGATAAAATCGCTGACGTTATTTATAACGAATCCAGTGAAACCAAGACTGAAGGTGGTGAAGAAGTCATCCTTTATAACACATACTGTGTTGTCAAATTATCCGAGACCGTTTCTGAAGATAAATACAACGCCTACTACGTAGAAAAGAATTCTGATGGTGAAGAAGTTGGCCGTATCTACAGTATCAATGAAGGTGGCATCGCTAAATTCCTCAACAATAGATTTGATGATAGTGGCGATGAAGATATTCTCTCTACATCCTTCAAAGATGTGAAAACAGTGACAACTGAACAACCTGATTTCTTCCCAATTATCTGGGGTACATTAGTCGGCTTAGCTGTTAGCGCTGTTTACTTATTAATCAGATACCGCTTATCACGTGGTTTAGCGACATTAATCGTGCCTACAGGCGCAACCGCGATTGCCGCAGGCGTCTTAGCAGGATTACGTATTGCTCACTTATCCGAGCTTAACTATTCCGTGGTTGTCTTACCAGTTATCGCCTTCTTCGCGTTAATCGTTGGTATCTTCTTCATGAATAGAGAAAGAGAATTAGTCTTAGAAGACAAGAACCACGATAATTCTGTTGAAAACAGAAATGCGATCATGGTGAGAGCTAATTCCTTAGCGTATTCCGCAATCTTATTATTAGCTGTCCTTGCCATTTATATCGCCATCAACTTCTTCGGATTTGGTGCTAGTGGCAACGCCTGGATGTTCTTAACCTTAGTGGTCGGTGTGGTCCTCGTGACATTCTTAGAAACCACACTCTATGGTCCAGTGAGTCAATTCTTCTATAAGCTCTTCTCCAGAGTGAATATGGAAAAATTCACCAACCTCTTCAAACGTAAGAAAAAGAAAAAGGTCATCAAAACACCTCATTCTGCAGAACCTGAAGAAAGAACATTCATTGGTATTAACGACTAAAATAAATAGGCTGCCTTCAAGGTGGCCTTTTTACGCAATATGAAAGACACATTATTTGAACGTTTATTAAAGCACTATAAAATCGATGAAAAAGGATATGAAGAATTAATCGCTCCTGTCTCTATTGATTCTTTTGCTGCCGGTCATACATTCAAAGATATGGATAAAGCGGTGGCTTTAACTAAAGAAGCAATCGCTAATAAAGATAAAATCTTTATCTATGGTGATTATGATGCAGACGGCATTATGTCGACATCAATCGTCGTGAAGAGTTTATTAACTCTTGGAGTAGTGCCTTTATTCTACATTCCTAACCGTTATAACGACGGATATGGAATTACTTTACCAAAGGCGGAAGAAATCATCTCTAAAGGCGTGAAATTAGTCATTACAGTTGATAATGGTATTTCCGCAAATGAGCCAATCGCTTATTTAAAAGAAAAAGGTGTTAAAGTCTTAGTTATTGATCATCACACCGTTCCAGAAATTGTCCCAGACGCTGACGTCATTATTCACCCATCTTATAGTGGATTTGGCGAAGTCGCTACCAGCGCAGGATTCGTCTCATTCATGTTCTCCTGGGCGTTACTCGGTTACTTTGATAAATATTTATCAACATTAGCTTCTATCTCTTTAATTAGCGATATGATGCCTTTACTCGATTATAACCGTCGTTTCCTCAGACTCGTTTTCGCCAATTATAGAGATGGCGAGTTCTATCCTATTGATTTATTGAAAGAAGAAGGCGCATATGACGAAAACGCGATTGGCATGAGAATCGCTCCAAAAATCAATGCCTTAGGAAGATTATTAGATAACGAAAGTATCAACCATATCATTAGATATTTCGTTACCCCAGATATGAGTATCGTTAACAAGCTTTATTCTTGGATTGTCAAAACCAATGAAGAAAGAAAAAACGAAAGCAAGTTAGCCGAAGAAAATATGCCAGAAGTTGATCCTAGCGAAAGCGCAATAGTGGTCATCAGCGATGTTAAAGAAGGAATTATGGGATTAATTGCAAATAGTATTTGCTCAAAAGTCCATAAACCTACAATTGTCTTCACTCAAGAAAAAGACGCTGAAGTCCTAAAAGGCAGCTGCCGCGCACCAGAAGGATTCAATGTTGTTAAGGCATTTAATAGTTGTTCTGACCTTGTCTTAACCGCTGGCGGACATGCCCTTGCGGGTGGATGTAGCATCTATAAAAAGGACTTCGAGGAGTTTAAAAAACGCTTCATCAAATTCGCTAATGAAAACCCATTAGAAGTGGAAGAAGAAGATGAAGTGGAAATTGGTTTAACCGAGATCAACGATGACAATTACGCCCTTATTCAATCCTTCTCACCTTTCGGTGAAAGTTGGAAGGCACCAACCTTGCTTGTAAGGAGAATTCGTGTTGACTCACTAACCTTCTCAAAATCCGGAGAGCATCTATTGTCTTACATCGGAAACAGTAACAAACTTACCGGTTTCGGCTTAGGAAAAGAGAGATTCCAAGATTTAGATTTTGTCGATTTCATCGGAAAATTAAAAGTCTCTTATTACCGTGGTATGAAGTCACTAGATTTCAACGTTAAAGACTTCAGAAAAAGCAAATAATCATTAACCTTCAAATAATAAATATTTAGCGGACAAAAATCCGCTTTTTCTTTGTCTAGAAGACTTTCTCTTAGTTGTTTATTTTGTATATTATGATAAACTTTAAGAAGTTAATTTTTATTAACTTAATTCTATGTTATTCGGACGTTACATCAACAAGTACTATCTCAAATACGCCATCTTCTTCATTATCGGAGTGGCGGCTTTGGTCATGGTCGACATCGCTCAGCTATTTGTTCCTGAATATTTAGGTGAAGTGGTCGATATTTTAACTAAGTCTGGAAACGCCTTAACTGATGAATTAAAAGCAAGGATTCTCTACATCATTATTGCGACACTTGTTATCGCTGGAGTGATGATGCTTGGAAGAATGCTTTGGAGATTTACCATATTCCACGCCAGCTTCAAGATTGAAGCGGGTTTAAGAGAACAAATGTTCCTTAAAGCCTCTCGCTTATCACAAAGATACTATCACGAGAACAAAGTGGGTACCGTAATGGCCTGGTTCACCAACGATATTGAAGTTATTAGTGACTTCTTTGGTTGGGGAACAATTATGCTCGTCGATGCGGTCTTTATGTCGATATTTGTCATTGTGAAAATGGTAATGCTCGACTGGGCATTATCCATCATCGCGTTTATTCCAATTATTCTTATTGTTGTTTGGGGCATTTTCGTAGAAAAGATTATGTCCGTCAAATGGGATTTAAGACAAAAATCATTTGATGATTTATATGATTTCACACAAGAAACATTCACTGGCATTGGAGTCATCAAAGCGTTTGTTAAAGAAACACAACAAATCCACGCTTTTGCTAAATTAGCAAAGAAAGATAAAGATATTAACGTATCCTTCGCAAGACTATCTGTCGCTTTTGATGTTTGCATTGAAATTATCATTTCCATCATTGTCGCGGTCATTATGGGCTTCGGTGGATGGTTTGTTTATGGCTTTATCACTGGTACCCCAGTCGTGATCTTTAACCACGAAGTGAAAATGGAACTAGGCCACTTAATTACCTTCATGGGTTATTTTGATATTTTAATCTGGCCAATGATCGCTCTTGGACAAATCATTTCTATGCATTCTAGAGCGCAAACATCTTTAAAGAGAATCACGACATTCTTAGATGAAAAAGAAGAAATTTGTAATAGAGAAGGTTCTCTTGTTTTAAGCGATGTTAAAGGCAAAATTACCTTCAACAATTTCTCATTTACATATCCTGGAAGTAACAACCCTTCCTTAAAGAATATTTCTTTAGAAATAAAAGAAGGCGAAACCATCGGTATTGTTGGCAAAATTGGCTGTGGTAAGACTACTTTAGTCAATTCCTTATTACGTTTATATAATATCGAAGATAACGCGATTAAAATCGACGATACAAACCTCATGGATTGCAATATCCAATCAGTGAGAGATGTTATCGCTTACGTACCACAAGATAATTTCTTATTCAGCGACAAAATTAAAAACAATATCTCTTTCTCCGATAGTGAAATGGATATGGATAAGATCGTGGAAAGCGCGAACTTCGCTGATGTCCACAATGACATCTATGGTTTTAGAGATGGATATGAAACTGTCTCTGGCGAAAGAGGTGTCACCCTTTCCGGTGGTCAAAAGCAAAGAATTTCTATCGCTAGAGCTTACGCAAAGAACGCTCCAATTATGATTTTAGATGACTCTGTCAGCGCAGTGGATGTGAAGACAGAAGAAACAATATTGCACAATATCCGTGAAGCCAGAAAAGGCAAAACCACTTTAGTGGTTGCTTCTCGTGTTTCCACGGTTAGTCACTTAGATAAGATCATTGTTTTAAATGATGGTGAATTAGAAGCCTATGGTTCTCATAAGGAACTTTTAGAAACCTCACCAACATATCAAAAGATGGTTTATCTCCAAAAGTTAGAAGAAGAAATGGAAGGAGGTAACGCTTAATGGCTGAAGAATTTAATGATATCGAAAAGCTTAAGGGCGATAAAAAGATTCCTCGTTCCGTAATGTTCAAGCGCACACTCAAGTACGTGAAGCCGGAATGGCCTTCATTACTTTTAGCGTCCATTCTTGTTCTTGTTAGTGTCGCAGTGGAAATCCTCTACCCACTTTTCATGCAACAACTAACTAATACCCTACAAACGCCTACAGATAAGACGACAAAAATCATCATCATGATCACGATAGGCTATTTCACATTGGGTGTTATTCTCCAAATTGCGACATACTTTGAAGCGATGATTTTACAAAAAGCCGGCACAAGAGTGGTTTATAAACTTCGTATGGAAGTATTTGAACATATTTTAAATATGTCACAAAACCAATTTAATGAAATGCCAGTTGGTTCATTAGTTACAAGAGTAGTGAGCTATACATCTTCGTTATCTGAGTTATTCACCTCAATTATTGTTCAATTGACAAAGAACATTCTTATGATTGCTGGTGTTTATGCAATGATGTTTGTTATTTCCTGGAAATTATCTTTGATAATGCTCATCTTTGTTGTCGTGGTATTTGCCATTTCCTTGGTATTCAGAAACATCATCCACAAGATCTTTACACAAGAGAGAAAATACATCTCTGATTTAAATACTTTCTTAAATGAAAACCTCTCCGGTATGAAGATTATCCAAATCTTTAACCAAGAGAAGAGAAAACACAAAGAATTTAACGAAAAGAACGACGCTTTAAGAAGAGTCCGTTATAAGGTTTTAGTGGCCTTCGGTATTTACCGTCCACTTATTTCCTTTATCTATTTCGCTGCGATTGCGGTAACATTCTCATTCGCTTTGCAAACCATTATCGGCGCTGGCGAAGTGGTGGCGTTCTACCTCTATTTATCCAAGTTCTTTAATCCAATTCAAAGTATTGCCGATCAACTCAACGGTATCCAAAGAGCGGTTACAGCGAGCGAAAGACTCTTCAACCTTATGGATGTTAAGCCTGACGTTTTAGATGAACCAGATGCCGTGGAAATCGACCATTTTGAAGGAAAAATTGAGTTCAAAAATGTCTGGTTTGCTTATAAGCAAGACCAATGGATACTTAAAGATGTCTCCTTTACCATCAATCCTCGCGAAACGTGTGCATTTGTCGGTGCGACAGGCGCAGGTAAAACAACCATCTTAGGATTAATCGTTCGTAACTATGAAATCCAAAAGGGACAAATCCTCATCGATGGAATTGATATTAAGAGAATTAAGATTCAATCCTTAAGAAGAGCGATTGGTCAAATGCTACAAGACGTCTTCTTATTCTCTGGGACGATTAAAAACAACATCACCTTAAGAGATGAAAGATTCACTCAAGAAGATATTGAAGAAATGTGTCACTATGTGAACGCGGACCAATTCATCGACAAGTTAGAACATAAATACGATGAGGAAGTCATCGAAAGAGGCGAGAATTATTCTCAAGGTCAAAGACAACTTCTCTCATTTGCTAGAACTGTGGTGCACAAACCACAAATCCTCATCCTTGACGAGGCCACCGCAAACATCGATACAGAGACCGAAGTTCTCATCCAAGACTCTTTAGAAAAGATGAAGAACATTGGAACAATGTTAATCGTTGCACATAGGTTATCAACTGTCCAGAAAGCCGATCAGATAATTGTGCTTCAAAATGGTGAAGTCGCGGAGCGTGGCACGCATCAACAATTACTTAAGAATCACGGTTATTATTACAAACTGTATAAACTCCAATTTGAGGAAAGATAAAGCTCATTCTATGGGCTTTTTCTTTTATGTTTTTGTATCTCTTCCTTTTATTTTCTTTGAAAAATAAATAAAAAACTCTAAAATGTATATAGCATATGGAAAAAGCGAAAGTATTAAAAGTTAATGGTGGTTATCCTCTACACACATTCGAAGATGTTGAGGATATTTATTCTGTTTATATCACTTCTAGAGAAGACAAAGCCCATATTCGTGAAGCCTATGATTTTATCATGCAAAAACACGAAGGCCAGTTAAGAAGAAGTGGTGAACCATATTATCACCATCTCATTGAAGTTGCTTATATCTTAGCTCAACTTCACTGCGGTCCTAAAACCATTGTCGCAGGTTTATTGCATGATGTCGTCGAAGACACAGATACATCTATCGACGATATAAAGAAGAGATGGGGCGAAGAAGTGGCGAGTATCGTCGATTCTTTAACCAAGATTCAAAGATTAAAGTTATCAAAGATAACAAGTGAAGAATTTGAAGCCGAAGACCATAGAAAGATCTTCCTTGGTATGGCCAAAGATATTCGTGTTATCTTAATTAAACTTGCCGACCGTTTGCATAATATGCGCACACTCGATGCGCTTAATCCAGACCGTCAATTAGCGCTTTCAAATGAAACAATGGACGTCTTTGTGCCTATCGCTCACCGCTTAGGTCTTGATGTCTTAAAATCCGAATTAGAAGACTTATGTCTTAAATATTTACAGCCTGTTAGATATCAAGAGATTTCCAAACTCCTTTCTAAGAAAGCTAAGACGATGGGTAAATCACTTGATGGTTTGAAGAAGAAAATTGCGGATATTTTGTTTGAACACAATATTCCATTTGATATCTCTTCCCGTGTTAAATCCATTTATTCGATTTATCGAAAGATGTATATCAAAGGCCATCCATTCGATGAAATTTATGATATTTTAGCTCTTCGTATCATTACTCAAACCGAGATTCAATGTTACGAAATCCTCGGTTTAATCCATCAATCCTATAAACCAGTTCCTGGACGTTTTAAGGATTATATCGCTATGCCTAAGGCAAATATGTATCAATCCTTACATACCACAGTCGTTGGTGGTGATGGAAACTTCTATGAAGTCCAAATTAGAACTGAAGAAATGGACAAAATCGCAGAGACAGGCGTTGCTGCGCACTGGGCGTATAAAGAAGGAAACGGTTACAATTCCCGCAAAGAACAACAAGAAATTGAAAATAAATTACACTGGTTCAGAGACTTTGTCTCTATGAGTAACAGTGATGAACATAGTGACGCGAAAGAATACATGGATAACCTTACCCATGACATCTTTGAAGCTAACGTTTACGTCTTTACTCCAAAAGGAAGAGTCGTGGAACTCCCACAAGGCAGTACACCGGTTGACTTCGCCTATCACATCCATACTCGTGTTGGCGATACATGTGTTGGTGCGTTAGTGAACGGCATGATGGTGCCACTTAACACAATCTTAAAGACCGGTGATCTTGTGGAAATTAAAACCAATAAGAATTCCGTGCCAAGTGAAGGCTGGTTAGACTTCGTTAAATCTAACGCTGCGAAATCCGCAGTCAAAAAACATATCGCAAAGAAGAATGCAGAACTTATTAGAGAAGATAAGATTTCCAAAGGAAAACAATCCTGTTTAGATGCCTTCCATGACCGTGCGGTTGAGGAAGAAGAGATGATGAAATATCTCGAAGATCCAAAACTTCTCGAACACTTCGGATTCGATAATGTTGAAGATTTATTCATGGGCATTGCTGGAAGAAAACCAGTTCCAAGTGCGATTATCGAATATTTGCATATTAAACGTCCAATTCAACTCCCAACTGGTGGAAGAGTGAAAACTAAATCCGGTGATAACTGTCCAGTCTATTGCCGTGGTGTTGGCAAGATTGCAATCAGCTTATCTAACTGTTGTACACCGATTCCAGGCGATGATGTTGTCGGATATGTTACCAAAGGTAAAGGTATCGCTGTTCACCGCAAGAGCTGTCCAAATGTCGCTAATGAAACACAACGACTCGTGGAAGTGTTATGGAGAGACGATATTGAATTCGCCACTTATCCAGTGGATATTCTCATCCAAGCAGGCGATAGAAATAACTTATTAGTGGATATCATGTCCACACTTACCGCTGCAAAAGTGAGTATTAACAATTTACACGCCCGCCTTGTGAACTCGGGCAACGTGGAAATAAGCGCGACGCTCATGGTGAGCGACGCAAAAAGACTTAACGATGTGTTCAACATTCTTAGGTCTGTAAATGGGATTTACTCCATCACAAGAGTGACCCACTAATTAATAAATTAATTACGAAAGGAAATATATTATGGGAATTATCAATGTTAAAGGTACACACGATATCATTGGTGGCGAAGCTGAAAACTACTCATATGTTGAAAACGTCATGAGTCAAATCGCTTCTTTCTTTGCTTTTAAACAAGTGAGACCTCCAGTGCTTGAACATAGCGAATTATTTGTTCGTGGTGTCGGCGAAAGTAGTGATGTCGTGAGAAAAGAAATGTATACATTTGATGATAAAGGTGGAAGAAGTTTAACCCTTCGTCCAGAATTTACCGCAGGTATTATGCGCTTGATCGTGCAAAACAAACTTTTACCAATCAGCGAATTACCATTAAAACTCTATTACTGTGGTCCAGTCTTCCGTTATGAAAGACCACAACTCGGTAGATATCGTCAATTCAATCAATTTGGTGTGGAGTCTGTTGGACACGCGAGTCCATACGCAGATGTGGAAGTCATTTCACTCGCGTATACGATTCTCCAAAGTTTAGGTTTACAAAACGTCACCATTAAGATTAACACCTTAGGTGATGAGGCCTCTCGTGATGCATATCGCGCCGCTCTTAAAGACTTCTTTAAGGATAAAGTTGAAAACATGTGCGAAGACTGCAAAATGAGATATCAAATCAATCCTTTAAGAATCCTTGACTGCAAAGTACCAAGCGATCAAGAAATCGTCAAAGACGCTCCTAAAATGAGTGCTTACATTTCTGAAGCTAGCCAAAAGAGATTCTCCCAAGTATTAGAATCCTTAAAAGCAATGGATATTCCTTACGAAGTAGATGACACTTTAGTACGTGGTTTAGACTACTACAGTGAAACTGTCTTTGAATTCCATTACGTAAGTAATAAAGGCAATGACTACGGCGCCATTGGTGCTGGTGGTCACTACGATAAATTGGTCCATGAAATCGGTGGACCTGATGCACCAGGCGTTGGCTTTAGCTTTGGTGTCGAAAGATTAGTCAGTGTTTTATGCGACGATGGTTTATTAGAACAAGCTGACTTACCACTTGATGCCTATGTTATGCCTTTAGGCATTGAAAGCCAAAAGAACGCCTTAATGGTGGCAAATGAATTACGTGTGCTCGGATATCGTGTAGATATGTGTTATGACGATGTCAAACTCAGCAACATGTTCAAGCGTGCTGAAAAGAAACAAGCAAAGCTTGCTATCATTATTGGTGAAGAAGAAATTAAGAATGAGGCTGTCGTCTTAAAGAATATGGAAACTAAAGAACAAATCACCGTTTCTTTAGAAGACTTAGGAAATAAAGTCGATGAGATCCTCATGGAGAAAGGGGAATAGTTCTATATGGAAAGAACTTGCCGCAATACAGAATTATCAATTAAAGATGTTGGCCGTCAAGTGACCCTTTTAGGGTGGGTGGCCAAAAGAAGAAATCTTGGTTCAATTTTATTCATTGATTTAAGAGACCGTTCTGGAATCATCCAAATCATGGTTAAAGATGCCGAAAAGGTCCCAGACATTAGAAATGAATATGTCATCCAAGTTAAAGGTACCATCAGTAAGAAAGAAGTCGCTAATCCAAATTTAAAGACTGGCGAAATCGAAGTTATCGCTGATGAGATAGTCGTGGTGAACACTGCGAAATTAACTCCTTTAATTATCGCTGATGAAACCGACGCTCTCGAAGAGACAAGATTGAAATATCGTTATCTCGACTTACGTAGACCATGCATGCAAAAATACTTTGATATTAGAGACCAAATTAAGATCTCAACACATAGTTATTTGCACAAACTTCAATTTATTGAAGTTGAAACACCTATGTTATGCGCATCATCACCTGAAGGCGCAAAAGAATACTTGGTGCCATCAAGATTACATCATGGCAGTTTCTACGCTCTTCCACAAAGCCCACAAATGTTTAAACAACTCTTAATGGTGGCGGGCTTTGAAAGATATTATCAAATCGCGCGCTGCTTCCGTGATGAAGACTTACGCGCGGATAGACAACCAGACTTCACACAAATCGATATTGAAACCTCTTTCTTAGATCAAGCTCAATTCTTAGAGATGATGGAAGGTTTAATTCATGAAATTTTCATGAATACTATCGGTTATGATGTTAAATTACCACTTCGTCAAATGACTTATAAAGAAGCCATGGAAAGATTTGGTAGCGATAAACCAGATACCAGATTCGGTATTGAACTCAAAGACTTAAAAGATGTCTTTAAAGATACAACATTCGAAGCTTATAAGACCGCAGAAGCCATTAAAGGCATCTGTGTTCCAGGCGTTGCTAGTGAAACAAGCCGTAAAGTTATTGATAACTTAACCCTTGAAGCGAAGAAATTCGGTTTAGGCGGTTTGGCCGTCCTTAAAAAGGAAAACGGGGAATTAACCGGATCATTCGTGAAATTCCTTTCTGACGCCGAAAAAGTGGCTCTAATTAATAAATTAGAAGCAAACGATGGTGACATTCTCATCATTTCTGCGGGTGCATATAACCGTGTCACCCCATTATTAGGCGCGTTACGTCTACAATATGGTAAACAACTCGGCCTTATTAAACCAAATACATACGACTTATTATGGGTCGTTGATTTCCCAATGTTTGAAAGAGATGTGGAAAGCGGTGCGATTGTTGCCACTCACCATCCATTCACCCGTCCAAAGGACGAAGATGTCAAATACTTGGATGAAGACCCAACCAAAGTCTTATCATACGCCTACGATATAGTTATTAATGGCTATGAAGCGGGTGGTGGAACACTTCGTATTTATAACCAAGATGTTCAAAAGAAGATTTTCAACATCCTTGGTTTAAGTGATGAAGAAGTGGAGAAGAAGTTCGGTTACTTTGTAAACGCTTTACAATATGGTACGCCTCCACACGCTGGTATGGCATTTGGTTTAGACCGTCTTGCAATGATTCTCGGTGGCACGGATAACATCCGTGATGTCATCGCCTTCCCAAAGAATTTAGCAGGCGTCGACCCAATGAGTATGGCACCAACCGAAGTGACCGCTCAACAGCTCGAAGATTTAGGAATTGTCATCAAGGACAAAGACTAAATTATAAACGTAGTTTATATAAAAACTGATAATATACTAAAAAACTACTAATAAAGGAGTAAGAAAAATGAACAAAAAAATTGACGAACTATCAGTAGCAACCATCAGATCTTTATGTATCGACACCATCAACAAAGCCAATTCTGGCCACCCAGGTATGGCTTTAGGAAGCGCACCAATCTTGTACACTTTATGGACACGTCATTTAGTGGCGGACCCAAAAGACCCAGAGTGGTTCAACCGTGACCGTTTCGTGTTATCCGCAGGTCATGCTTCTTCATTGTTATATACAATGTTGCACTTATCCGGATACGAAGTGAGTCTTGATGATTTGAAACAATTCCGTCAACTCGGTTCTTTAACACCAGGTCACCCAGAATATCACTGGACAAAAGGTGTTGATGCCACAAGCGGTCCTTTAGGACAAGGTATTGCTCAAGCTGTTGGTATGGCAATGGCAGAAGAAAGTGTCAGAGCTAACTACACCGACGGCGAAAAGATTATGAACCATTACACATACGTGTTATGTGGCGATGGCTGCTTACAAGAAGGCATTTCTCAAGAAGCAATTTCCTTAGCAGGTCACCAAAAATTAAATAAATTAATTTTATTCTATGACGCCAACCAAGTTACACTCGATGGTGCTCTCGACTTATCATTCTCTGAACAAGTCAAAGCTCGTTTCGTCGCTAGTGAATGGGATGTCTTAGAAGTTGCTGACGGCAACGACATCGAAGCAATCGATAAAGCAATCGTGGAAGCCAAGAAGAGCAAAGAAAAACCAACCATGATTCTTATTCATACCGTTATCGGCTACGGTTCCGCTAAACAAGGAACAAGCAAAGTTCACGGTTCTCCTTTAGGAGCAGAAGATGGCAAACACGCCAAAGTCGATGTTTATGGCTTTGATCACGAAGACTTCTTTATTCCAGAAGAAGTTAAGGAACAATTCGCAAATACATTTATTGCTCGTGGCACAAAAGCACACGAAGAATATAGGAAAGCGTTTGCCGCTTATAGTGAAAAACATAGAGATGATGCCGCAAGATTTGAAGCGCTTATCAATCTCAGTGTTGATGAATATTTACCAAAGGTAATGCCAGAATTCGTCGCTGGTAGTTCAACATCAACACGTGTCGCTTCCGGTAAAGCTTTAAATGCTTATATGCTCAATTTACCAAACTTAGTTGGTGGTTCCGCAGACGTCGCTGGATCAGTTATGACCAAACTCGATGGTGGCATTAACTTTGAACCTTCTCATAGAGAAGGACATAACGTGAACTGGGGTATTCGTGAATTCGCGATGGCGAGTGCACAAAATGGTATGCTCCTCCACGGTGGCTTACGTACATATGTTGGCTGTTTCGCAGTCTTTGCTGACTATATGAAAGCCGCAATCCGTATGGCGGCATTAAGTCATTTACCAGCCATTTACTTATTTTCTCACGACAGTATTGCCGTTGGTGAAGATGGTCCAACCCATCAACCAATCGAACAATTAGCTATGCTAAGAAGTATTCCAAACATGCGTGTTATCCGTCCATGTGATGAAAGAGAAACTTACGCCGCTTGGTGTGAAGCTCTTAAATCCACAAAGACTCCAACCGCATTAATCCTCTCTAGACAAAACCTCCCATTGCTCGAAGGCAGTTCTGCTGAAGGATTAGCCAAAGGTGCTTATGTCGTTTCTAAAGAAAGCAAGAAAGCTCAATTAGAATTAATCGCTACAGGTAGTGAAGTTAGCTTAGCAGTGGAAGCCCAAAAACTTCTTAAAGAAGAAGGTATTGATGTAAGAGTTATCTCTATGCCAAGCTGGGAATTATTCGAAGCACAAAGTGAAGAATACAAGAAATCCGTTCTCTCATTAGATTGGGATAAGAGAGTGTCCGTTGAAATGCTCTCCACATTCGGATGGGATAGATACGCGAAGAATCACATGGGCATTGATACATTTGGTGCCTCCGCTCCTGCGAAAGATGTGATTAATAAATTCGAATTTACTCCAGCAAAACTCGCTGAGCTTTGTAAGAACATCGTTAAATAACGATAAAATATAATAAAAGAAGCAGTGGTTCATCCATTGCTTTTTTCTTTTTATATGAAAAAACGTGTTTTGTTGCTTGTTTTCTATATTTAATATATAGTATTGAAGAGGCAACAGTTATGGCAAATTACGTTTACTTAGATGACTATTCCAAGAAGGGCAAACTCGGTATCTCATATCGTGTTTTTGACCAACTTGTCACATCCACATTAATGAATATTAAAGGTATCGCTAAATCAGAGAAATTGATGAAGAGATTCCAATTCATGAGACTTAATAAGCCAGTACAAACATACATTCATAGAGATATTGTCTATGTTTTAATCTATGTTGACGTTGCCAAAGGCAAAAACATTCAAGATGTCATTTCCGAGATTCAAAAGGAAGTTTATAATTCTCTCTTCTTAATCACGGAACAAGTTCCTGTGAATGTTCAAGTAAGAGTCGAATCAATTATCTAAGATGGGAGTTTTTCGCAGAAAGAAAGAAGCATCGTATGTTGACTTGCATAATAGCGCGGTAATACGTTACCGTCGTGCATGTCGCACTTTCATTTGGGCGGGCGTAGTGAACTTCGTCGGTTTATTAATCGGTGTTGTCCAACATTACACAATCGAAGCTAACTTTGATCAACCTATTCCGTTCTATTTCTGTTTTGGAACTAGCGAATTGCTCTTTAGTTGGTTCGAATCGTTCAATATGCATATCGCCTTATTCTGGGTGCTAGTCGCAATTATCACGTTAGCGCTCACAAGTGGTGCGGTACTCCTGGGCGTATTCTCATCCACAGGAAAGAAGAAAGTCCTCATCGCGATGGTGGCGGCATATGGTGCAGATTGGATCTTACTATTAGTAAAAAACTTACTTTTCTTTGAAAGAGATGGAATACTTGGCCTATTAATCGGTGTCGGTATTCACGTCATCATTTCCTTCTTTGTCATCCTAGCGGTTTATCAATTCTACAATGTTATAAACATTGAAAAGAGATTCAAAGATATTCCAACCGTCGCGGAAGTAAAAGCGAGGGAAGAACAAGAAAAGTTAGAAAGTGAGGAAAAAGAAAATGAGCACAAGTCGTAATCAACAACACTATATAATCATGACCGTCATTTATAATGAACTTAATGACTTCGAGATGAATGGTGGTAAGGTTTTTCGTGACGCTCGTGCATTAACAAGCGAGTTATGTGAAAAGCCATACGAAGAAGTTGATAATTTCATTAAACAATCAATCGCTGCTTCTTTACAAAACTATGGCGAAATCGTCAAAGCTTTCATTCCTTTCCTTAAAAATTGGACATGGGACAGAATCCCATTATTAACTAGATCTATTTTGGTGATGTCTTACGCTCATTTCTACTACGTAGAAAAAGTGGAAAAAGGCATCGTTATTAATACCGCTGTTCAATTAGCAAAGACTTATATTGAAGAGAAACAAGCGAAATTTGTTAACGCTATATTAGATGGAGTCCTCAAATAGATGATCGGTGAACGCAACATTTACTCAGTTAGTGATGTTAACCGTTATATCAAATCCGTTATCTCACAAGATGAGAATCTCAAATTTATCTCAGTGAGAGGGGAATTATCCAATTTCAAACACGGAGCTAACGGTCACCTTTATTTTTCTTTGAAAGATAAAGATTCACTCATCAACTGCGCGATGTTTGCAACATATGCTGGTAGGCTCGCCTTTGATCCCAAAGATGGAGATGAGGTCGTGGTTATGGCTAGCGTCGACGTCTATACCGCTAGAGGAACATATCAACTCATCGCCTATGAAATGAATGAAATCGGTCAAGGTGAGATGCTAATACAATTAGAAATGCTCAAAAAGCAACTCCAAAAAGAAGGGCTCTTCGACGTTTCTAGAAAAAGAGATATAAATATCTACCCTCGTTCCATCGGTGTCATCACCGCGAAGAATGGTGCGGCAGTTAAGGATATCGTCACAAACATTAAAAGGCGTTATCCAATCGCAGACATTTATGTCTTCCCAAGTGCTGTGCAAGGCGAATCAGCACCTAAAGAATTATTAAAAGCCTTCCAGAAATCGCAAGAATACGATTTAGACACACTCATCATCGGGCGTGGCGGGGGCGCAAGTGAAGATTTGAGCGCATTTAACGACGAAACACTAGTGAGGGCGATTGCTAATAGCAAAATGCCAGTAATCGCGGCTGTAGGGCACGAAATTGATGTCACACTCGTGGACTATGTAGCGGATAAGCGCGCAAGCACTCCAACAGGAGCGGCAGAACTCGCGACCGTGGATATGCGTGAAATCATTCAAAACTTCCAAGACTCTATCGAGACAATGAATAGAGCCCTTAAGGAACAAGTGGAGGATATGAAAGAAGATGTCGCTTCACTTAGTGAAGAACTAAAAGAAGCGATGCAAGATAAGTTAGATTATCTAACTCGAGAAATAAAAAGTCGTAAGGATCAACTAGAAGCGTTGAATCCAAAACAAGTACTCAATCGTGGTTATTCGATATCCATGAATGAGAAAGGACAAGTTATCGCATCAATTAAAGATGTGAAACCAGGTGAAAAGATTAAAACATCCTTAAAGGATGGTAACGTAACAAGTACAGTGGAAAGCGTGGAGGACTAATATATGGCAGAAAAGAAAATCGATTTCCAAAAAGAAATAGACAGATTAGATGAGATAGTATCAGAAGTCTCCTCTAAGGCTTTACCATTAGAAGAAAGCCTCAAATTATATGAGGAAGGAACCAAAATTATCAAGAAACTTGAAGAGGCTTTAAAAGAAGCTTCTGAAAAAGTGGAACAAATTGTAAGTATCAAAGATAAATAATTCAAAATAGTAATTTATTAGTAGATTATCAGTATAGGTATATGGCCAAGAAAAAAGAACTAAAACATGTGAATATCGCTGAGATTAAGGACCCAACATTCCTTAAAGAATTTTCATATAAGGAACTTGATCTTCTCAGTAAGGACATCTGTGATTATATCGTAGATATGACTGCGATTAATGGCGGACACCTTTCTTCAAACCTCGGCGTTATCGATGCGACCATTGCGATGTGCCGCAGTTTTGACTTTAGTCAAGATAAGCTCATCTTTGATGTTGGCCATCAATGCTATACCTATAAGATTCTTACAGGACGTTCTTTAGAACGTTTGAGAAAAGTCGATGGTGTATCCGGTTTCCAAAAGGTTTCCGAATCTCCATATGACCACTTTGAATGTGGACATAGTTCCACATCAATCTCTGTCGCCAAGGGTATGGCGGTAGCCAGAGACCTCAATAAAGAAAAATATGAAGTTGTCGCCTTCATCGGTGATGCGAGTATCGCAAACGGATTAGCTTTTGAAGGTTTGAACAACCTTAACAATGGTGACAACAAAGTAATTATCATTTTAAATGATAACGATATGTCTATCACCAAACCGGTCGGTGGTTTATCTAAAACATTTAGAAAACTTTCAAACTCTACTTTATATCGCCGTAGCAAGAATGCATATCAACGTTTGATGAAGACAAGTAGATTCGGTCGTTGGATCTTAGGATGGACCGGAAAGATTAAAAACTGGTTCAAACGTCATGTTATGGCGATGAATGTCTTTGATAACATGGGTATTTCCTATATCGGTCCTGTTGATGGACATAACATCAAAGCTATGGAAGCAGCCTTTAAAAAGGCTAAGGGCTATGAAAAATCATGTATTATCCATATTAAAACCATTAAAGGTAAGGGATATAAACTCGCAGAGAATGATGATTCTGGTAAATGGCATGGTGTTGGAAGCTTTGATAAAGAAACAGGTAAACTCAATGGCGATGAAAGATTAGTGAGCTGGTCCACAATCTATAGCAAAGCTATCTTAGAAGAAATGAGTGAAAGACCAGAAGCCGTTGCGGTTATTCCAGCCACCGCGGTTGGTAGTGAACTTCAGCCAATCTTTGAACTATATCCAACTCGTTCATTTGACGTCGGTATCGCTGAAGAACACGCTTTGACTATGTCAGGCGGTCTCGCCGCAAGTGGCAAACATCCAATTATCTCTATTTATTCAACGTTCCTTCAAAGAGCGTTTGATGAACTAAGTCATGATATTGCAAGAATGAATCTCAACGCGACAATACTTATTGATCGTGCTGGTTTAGTGGGTGAAGATGGCAATACACATCAAGGCATCTATGATGAATCATTCCTTTTAGCCACCCCAAACACTGTTGTGGCAATGGCGTCTAGGGAAAGCGAAGCCTACGGCTTATTCAAAGAATCATTTAATAACCATGGTGTGTTTTGCATTAGATTCCCACGCAGTAAATTATTACCAATTGGCGAAAAAGAAACTCTATCCTTTGGAAAATGGAAAAAAGAGCTTTCCGGGAAAGATACCGCAATTATTTCTGTAGGTCCATTAACATTAGATCTCAAGAAACTCCTTGAAGAGAATAAAAAGGACGTTTCCTTATATAACGCAATTTACATGAAACCTATGGATGAAGAACTCATCTCTAGTGAAATTATAAAGAATAAGCGAGTCATCATTTATGATGCATACTCAATTGAGAACGGATTTGCTCAATATCTAAGCGCTAAATTAGTGTCATTAGGATATAAGGGCAAAATCATTATCAAATCCATTCCTGATGTGTTTGTGGATCACGCATCCATCAGTGAACAACTCGACAAATTCAGCTTACAACCTGAAGACATTTTAAAATTATTATAATTTGGTTAACATAATCTAAAGCATCATTATATAATAATGGTGTATGAGTAAAGTAATTGTTCATATTGATTTGAACGCCTTTTTCGTTCGTTGTGAGGAAATTAAAGACCCAACTTTAGAAGGCAAGGCTGTCGCGATTGGTCACGAAGGACGAGGAGGCATTGTTTCAACATGCTCATATGAAGCACGTAAATATGGCGTTTCTAGTGGAATGCCGATGTTTAAAGCTAAACAACTCTGTCCACATCTCATCATTAAACCAGTAGATTATCGCTTTTATTCGGCCCTTAGCGACCAATTTAAGAGATTTGTGAAGCGTTATACCCCCAAGGTGGAAGACGCCTCTGTAGATGAGTGTTTCGCAGATTTCACTGAAGTTATTAAAAAAGAAAAGAACGCGGAAGAGTTTTTTAAGAAACTCCAACAAGATTTATATAAAGAAACAAAATTAAAGTGTTCCATAGGAATCGCACCCACAAAGTTTTTAGCGAAAATGGGCAGTGATTATAAAAAACCTATGGGTATCACAATTATCAGAAAGAGCGATATTCCGAAGATTTTATATCCACTATCTTTAGATAGTATGTTTGGCATTGGTAAGAAAACCGCGCCGAGATTAAAAGCAATGGGTATCAAAACCATCGGTGATTTAGCTATGCTCTGCAATTCCGATGATCCAAAACTTCAAGCGGAACTTGGTAAGTTCTTCACTGTAATAAAAGACTGGATTAATGGACGCGGTTCAGATGAAGTCTACACTGATGCTTGGAATCCGAAATCGATTGGTAATTCCACAACGCTCATGGAAGACACCTCAAATCACGACCTCATCTCCACCACTTTTAGATATTTATCTAAAGAAGTATCGGAACGCGCCATTAGAGAAAACAAACTCGGTCCAACCATACAAATAGTCGTCAAAGAAGCTGAGATGGCGGAAAACGGCTTCAAAAGCCACAATAAATCAATTACGTTATCTAATCCAACTAACAATGCTGATGTCATATATAACACAGCGATGGATTTATATGATAAATACTTCTCCAAGATGACAGTCCGACTTGTCGGAGTCACTTTGCAAAACTTAATTGATTCGAAAGACATTGCCATCCAGATGAATTTCTTTGACTATCAACAACATGAAGAAGAAAGTAGCACAAAACTTTTGATAAATGAGTTAAATAGGAAACTCAAAAAGAAAGCGTTAATGCGTGCTAGCGAGGTAGAGAAAAAATGATGGATATAATTGACGCCGTTGATTTATATCAACAATACCTTTTAGTGGAAAAAGGTTTATCTCGACAAACTGTCATTTCTTATGTCGAAGATTTAAAACAATTCTTCGAGTTTTTACCTGACCGCAAATACGTCGAAGATTTAGTTCCTGAAGATCTCAACGAATTTGTGAGAAGAGAATCTGCGGTTGGCCATTCTGTTTCTACAGCGATGCGTAGACTTTCCTCTATAAGAGGATTCTTCCTTTTCTTAAAGAAAGAAGGCTATTACAAAGACGAAATTCCAGAAGTTAAAACCATGAAGAAACAAGAAAGACTTCCAAACTGTTTATCTATTGAAGAAGTCGAAGATTTGTTGAATGCACCAGACATCAGAAGACCTGAAGGTTTA
>JAFZRR010000062.1 GCA_017619815.1 Bacilli bacterium
AGAGGATGTTAGTCATGTTTCTAATAAAGAACACATCCATGGTAACCTCGCGGATGCCTTAAAAGGTGCTGATGTATTTGTCGGTGTATCTGGTCCAAACTGTGTCTCTCCAGAGATGATTAAGTCCATGGCGGATAAATCCATTGTCTTCCCACTGGCTAATCCAGTTCCAGAAATTAATCCTCAATTAGCCAAAGAAGCCGGTGCCTTTATCATCGGCACCGGTAGCAGTGAATACGCGAATCAAATTAATAACGTCTTAGTATTCCCTGGCTTATTTAGAGGGGCGATTGACGCAAATGCGAGAATGATCAATGACGAAATGATGATTGCCGCATCTAAAGGTATTGCTTCTTGTGTTAAAGAAGAAGAATTATCAAGAGACTATATCTTACCTTATCCATATGATAAGAGAGCCCATGCTTGTGTCGCTAAATCCGTGAAGGAAGCAGCGATTAGAACAGGTGTTGTAAAGAAATAGTTATTAAACAATATAAGGGTGGTGCCTATGGCATCACCTTTTTGTTATGGTATTAGATAATGTTTAATATATTTTACATTAACAAATTTTAACGATATAATATTTCCATGAAAGAATTATTAGTTTTAGGTCGAACAATTAAAGCAAAAAGATTAGCGCTTAATCTTAGAATGGATGATGTCGCTAATAAAGCTGGTATTACTAGAGCCACTTTGTGGTCCATTGAAAAAGGACAAAGCAATTGTTCTATTTGTTCATTATTTAAAGTGCTTGATATTTTGGGTTTATCATTCGAAATTAACAATCAAACAAATGATCAAACAAGAGATAGAGCCACTCGAATCAATAGCGCACTAGATAAAAAGATTAATAGATTTGTGATATTCTGCGTTGAACAATACGCACAATATATCGATAAGAAAAGTGAAGATACTTATAAACAAATGAAAGAAAAAGGTGTCATTAATGATTTGATTAATGACTATGAAGATTTGCATGGTATGTCATCAGTTTATTTAAACGACCATATTTCTTCTTTGCTTGCGGGAGAATAATTATGATTTTATATCACGGATCATTTGTAGAAGTAAAAGAACCCACAATTATCGATTCTGAAAGAGGAAGAGATTTTGGTTTTGCTTTTTATTTAACTCCGATTAAAGAACAAGCCGAAAGAATGGCGAAAAGAAAGCAAAAGCAAACCAAATCTAATAAAGCTTTTGTAAGTATATTTGAATGGGATGAAGATAAGGATGATATTTTATATAAAACATTTCCTAATCCAGATTTGGAATGGCTAGATATGATTGTTAAATGCCGTTCAAATATTAAATTTCAACACGGTTTTGACATAGTGGAAGGCAAAATCGCTGATGATACTGTTGGTGAAACAGTTTTATTTGTGATCGATGGTGTTATTTCAAAAGAAGCAGCGATTGAACGACTTAAATTTCAAAAAATTAATTCACAAATCGCTTTTTGCACAGTTAAATCATTAAAACATCTTAGATTTGTTAAAAGCTATGAGGTCAAATAATGGAACATCAACTCGCTAAAACAATTTTGAAGATAAAAGTAACTGAACTCATCGCAGAGAAATATAGAATATCTATTTCTGAAGCGAGAGATATGTTTTATAGTTCTGATATTTCTAGTCTTATTGATGACGATGAAACTGGATTATATGGTGATTCACCTTTATATGTTTTTTCATTATTCGAACAAGAAACACTAAAGAAGAAATGAGGTTTTTGTTACGCAAATGTATTCATATAACAACAGTTCTACGACTAAGGAGATTTATATGAATAACAATGTAAATGTGTATTTAAAAATGATCAAAAATGGTAATACAGTACCAAAAATAAGTCAATTTAGGTACACAAGTTTACTTATTACTAACTGGGTTGATTATTTGATTTAATCAATCCTTTTTATTTATCAGTTATAATAGAACTAACAAAACATAAGGAGTTTATATAATGGAACTTACTACACTTAAGTTTTTCCATTTGAAATTCTGGGGTGATGGATCTGATGCAGCTAAAGGTTGGGTCAATGACATCATTGTGAGAGATACCTCGAATTTCAATTGGACATTTATCTTTATTTTAGCCGTGGTCTTTTATGTCTATTGGTCTGAACTACATAAGAAGAACTATGAAGCGGTATTCGCTGGATTAGCCTTATATGGTGTTCACTGGTTATATGAAATCGGTAACGCGATTATCGGTAAATGTACTGGTTATCCTTTGTGGGCGGTATCTAATCCAACATCGACATTTATTCTTTTAGAAGGTGTTTCTTGGGAATTATCTATGATGTTCTCTCTTGCTGGTATTATTTCCTTTAAGATGATGGGACAAGATAGAAATAAACGCATGTTCACCTTTAAAGGAAAATGGAAAGGTATCAGTGTTCGTTTAGTAGTGGCGATTGAAATGGCATTATTATTCGCTTTGTTTGAATCCTTCTTAGCCGCATGTAACGGCGGTCAATCATTTATTTGGGTTTATAAGTGGTGGGGTGTCATCCCAGTGTTTATTACCACATATATTCCATTCTTCTTAGCCAGTAACTATGTCTGTGACTGGAAACCAAAACTCAGAAAGTGGTTCTTAATTGGTTTATGGGGAACAGTAGCCTTATTGTTAGTCATCCTCATCCCATGTGGAGTCATCTAAAAATAAAATATTTAACTAAGTCACCTCATAGGTGGCTTTTTTAATATACAATAAGATTAATTGAGGTATTTATTATGAGTAAAATCGTCCTTATCGGTGGTGGATCCGCTTCCGGAAAAACATATGTATTAAATAAAGTGTTAGAACAAATACCAGAAGATAAAATCGCTCATATATCTTTAGATGATTATTATAAAGACTTCTCCAATCTTCCTTTCGAAGAAAGATGTAAGATTAACTGGGACCATCCAAAATCATTTGACTGGAAACTAATGGTGGGCCAAATTAACGATTTAAAAAATGGTAAAGCTATTGAAAAGCCAATCTATGATTTCACTATCCATGGTAGAAGTGGAAAAACAGAAATTGTTGAACCAAAAGAATTAATTATCATCGAAGGTATTATGGCGTTAGTGAATAAAGACCTTCGTTCCTTAGGAGATTTAAAAGTTTATATTAATGCTTCTAGAGAAAGAAGATTAGTAAGACGTATTGAAAGAGACCAAAGAGAAAGAGGTAGAACTTATGAATCTATCATTGAACAATACTTCTCCACAGTTCTTCCAATGTATGAAGAAATAATCGCACCAAGTCAATACTACGCGGATATCATCATCAATAACGATGGATATAGAAATAAATCAATTGATATCCTAGTGTCTGTATTAGAAATGATGTTAGAAGAAAAATAATATTTATTTAATAATCAAAAACGAGCCAAAATGACTCGTTTTCTTTGTGTTTTGATAATTTGCTTTGCTTTCATTCTTTAGTGGCTAAATGGGCTTGTTTTTAAAGAATGAAAATATATTTCAATATACACGTGGTGCGTGTATAATTTAATTATGAAAAAGAAAGAAATTATTAACGTACCTAAAATAAGCGACATATTAAAAGAAGAATTCATGGTTCCTTATGGTTTAACCGCATATGGTTTAGCCAAGGCTATCGGTGTGCCAACATCACGCATTCAAGATATTCTTCATGATAGACGTAAGATTACCGCGGAAACTTCTATTAGACTTGGCAAATATTTTGGCCTTAGTGATAAATACTTTTTGAATTTGCAAAATGATATCGACATCAGAGAAGCTAAAACCATATACGAAAACAGTATTAACGCAATATCTCCTTTAGTAGCGCAATAATTTTAGTGGAATATAAAAGAAAAAAGGTGAGCCGATTGGTTCACCTTTTGAATTGTTTTGATAATTATTCCGCAGGTTGTTCTTTTGGAGCTTTTTCTGGTCTATTTTGGACCATGATCGCTGCGGCAACACCGGCGAATGATAAGAAGTGTAATAAGATTTCAATTGGTAAGCTTGCCATTCTATCAATTGGATAAATTTGAGAGATAGAAGAGATATAAGCGGTGCTATTAAGTCCTTGAACCACGGTATAGGCGAAGAATAAGACGTTAAGTCCTAATCCAACAATACCTAAGATAAAGAATACTTTTCTCTTTAATAAGCCATGGACATACATGACTTCAACGATACCTAAGAATAAAGGTAATAAGAGATAGACATATGTAATAATCGTGTGGTTGAGGTTTCTTGTATAGACATATACTGGCATGGTTAAGAATAAACCAAATCTATTAAAGACCATACCGATGAATAAGACCCAACCGATTGTCTTAAAGACATACGCAGCGTTAATTTTCACTTTGCCTTCATCTTCTGGCATTTTCTTTAGAACAAAGAATAAGCCAATTCCACCTGCGATGAGGATGAGAATATTAAGAATCATAAAGATGATGAGATATCCTTGGAATGGGTTTTTGCCTGTAAAGGTACCATAGACTACGGTTCCACCGAGAACCGCACCGATGACACCGATGAGGGCAAATGACATCGCGATGATTAAATATAATCTTGAGATTCTTTTCTTACAGTCAGGGTGTTTATAAGTTCTGATGAGATACAAGATACCTAAGACAAACATCACTGCGACAGAAACTGCTGGTAAGGAAACGAATAATGTGCAGTTAGCAAAGGCAACACCTTTATTAAATAAATCATCAAATAACATGTTGCTCGCTAATAAGGTGAATAAGCTACCGACAACTGCGATAACACCTAAAGAGATAAGTTGATATAATTTTTTCATATTACTTTACCTCCTGATAGGTGTGATAAATGTCTTCATAATCTAATGAATGATCATCATGGATGACGATAACTCTACCACCTAACATAGAATCATCTGCGTAGACTCTATCTGTGGCTTTAATGCCATAACCGAAGTGGATACCATCATAATTAATGATGTAGTTATTGATATGGTCATGACCAAAGTACATACCATGTGTGGAACCCTTTTCTTTAATGACATCATAGAAATGAGAATTATAATCTGGGTTACATGGTTCTTCGTTTTGTTGACCTTCACCAACTGGATTTAAGATTAAGGAACTATCGTTTTTCGCTGCTTCCCAAGCATCTCTCACTTCTGGAAGTGGAATATGATAGAACATTAATGATGGAAGAACAGTGTTACTATTCATAACCTTTGTGTGTTCCACTAAACGGGAATACCAATCGATTTGATCTTGTTTGAAATAGTCATATCCGAAATAACCTTTATAGTTATAACGGTTGCTATCCATAAGAATGAATTGTTCGAATAAGGTATTGTTTTTATAACAATTGATGGCAAAGTTTGCGTTACCTTGAATTGTGTCATCTTGTTTATCTAAGAATAAACATCTTGGACCATAGTTATTGAGAACATCGGTTAACCAATCAATAGAGAACCAACATTGTTCATCGTGGTTACCAAATGTTAATGTCCATGGAATTTCGTGGCTATCAACCCAATCAAGGAATTGTTTCGCGGTGCTCTTAGAAGCGAATGTGAATACATCACCGGTAATGACGATTAAATCTAGTCCACCGTTTGCTTTTGCTTCATTGATTGTTAAATCCATGAATTTTTCATGTAATGGAACGTTGTCTTTGTCGCCGATATGGGTATCGGTAAGTTGTAAGACTCTGATATCACCAGTATGGGTAACATTTAAGTCCAACATATAATCTTTTGGCTCGTATTGTTTAACACCTGCACAGGCTGTTACACATAACGCCAAAAGGCTGGGAAAAAGAAATATACTTTTCTTCATACTATCCTCCTTTTACTCTAATTAATATTTTAATTAATGAGTTTCAATGTTTCATTATGAAATATGTTTTGGTTTTCAATTTCTTTATTGTGTAAATAGAAATAACTTAAAACCTTTTAAGGATTAAACTTAAATACATATTTCTCTTATAAATAAATATTTATACGTCTTGCAAAACTTAAAACACTTATATATTGAAAATTATTTTTCTAATATATGAGCACAAATGGAGGTGACAAATATGAAAAAGAAAGCTTTATTAGTCACATTACTCTCTCTTCCATTCCTCGTGGGATGTGCAGGGTTAAACATCAAAAACGATCAAAACTATGATACTGATCCTATTAGTGATGTTACCGATGATGGTACTCCTAATGATTTTGATGATGACCACGACAAAGATGATGATGTTGAAACACCTAGTGAATATGATGGTGTCAATGTCAGCACAATTGCTGCAGCGGGCAAATATTACTTACAAGGTAACTTTGATAAAGTCAGTATTACCGCATCAAAAGGTAGTGTTGTCTATGTCTATTTAGATGGTGTATCCATCAACTCAAATACTGGAATCGCTTTTGGTAGTGAAAAGAATATCACCTTATATTTGGTTTTATTAAATAATTCCACGAACACAATTGTGAATGATTTTGCGGATACAAATGCATTCCATGTCAAAGGTGATGTCCATATCTCTGGAAGTGGTTCATTAAATATTGATTCCAAACAAAAGAACGGTTTAAAAGTATCTAAAGATTTATATGTTAACGATGTGACATTAAATGTTACTGGTGCAAATCACGCGATCGCCGCAAGAAGCCTTGTCAGTTATGATGCGACATTTGTTTTAACTGCGAAAGCTAAAGACGGTATTCAATTAGAATGCGATAGCGATGTCACCTCTTATACAAGAGAACAAGGCTATGCTTATTTAGTGAATACAAATATCACCGCGGATACATATGGTGATGGCATCCAAGCTCCAACATATATTTATATCAGCGGTGGTACATATAACTTAGTGACACATGGTGAATTCGTTAGTTATAGCACAACGAACATGTCCACATATGATTTAAGTACAGATGATTTCAAATTCATCAAAAGTGGAGATACATATAAGAGAGTGGCTAAAGATGAAATCCATTCTTTGAGTTCCAAATATTATGCTTTAGCACAATCCGTTAAAGGCTTAAAAGTGGGCACGATCGAATATAAAGATGAAAATAGTAATGAAGTGGAAGTCACCACAGGTGATTATGAAATCTGTTTAGCACACGCTGCAAATATCACAATCAATTCTACAGACGACTGTATCCACACAAACTATGGTGATACAAATATCAATTCTTCGAACTTAGTGTTAGATACATTTGATGATGGTGTTCACGCAGACTATAACCTAAATATCAATAATGCCTCTATCCAAGTTAATTCTTCTTATGAAGGACTTGAAGGCGCGAATGTCACGATTGATGGTGAACAAACAAATATTGTTACCAATAGCAGTGATGATGGTATCAACGCCGCAAGTGATTTAGTGAATAACACAAATATCTATATCAAGAATGGATATTTAAGAGTCTATGCTTCTGGTGATGGACTTGATGCCAATGATGGCTTATATCTCCAAGGTGGAACAGTCATCGTTGAAGGTCCAGGAAGTGGCAATGGTTCATTAGATGCTGAAAAGGTCTATTTCCAAGGTGGTATCGTCTTTGCTTGTTCCACAAGTGGAATGACTGAACAAATGACCGCAACACAAAATACATTTGTGTATCAAGGAAGTACGTTCTCTAGTGGTTCTAAAGTAAGTATTGTTGATAGTAATAACAACGCAATATTCTCATATACTTTAAAACAATCTTGTAACCAAATTATCTTCTCCCATGCTGATTTAGCTATTAATAGTAAATACACAATCGCAAATGGTAGTAGCACAGTAACCACAATTACAATGACTAGCTCTTTAACTAAAGTTGGAGTTAGTTCCGGTGGTGGTCCTGGTGGAGGAGGTCCTGGTGGTGGAGGCCCAGGAGGCTGGTAATCATTTATCAATATAAGGACTGGTTAAAACCAGTTCCTTTTTCTTATAATTGAAATATGAATCCGAATATACTTTTAATTTCTGAAACAGGTGGAATACTTATAGCATTTTTAATTTGCTTTATTGCTATTCCTGGAATTGTTATTGGTATATGTGTTCCTATTAGTGTTCACAGACACAAATACATGAGTTTTGTCGAACTATATAGCGAAGCATATTGGAAAGTAAAAGAAATAAACTCCCGCTATTTCTTTGCTTCTATTCCAAACTTCGATATGTCTCACACCTATGACAATAATGACTTCTATCCAGTAGTATCTTGCCAAGATTACTTAACGTATCAATTGGTGAGACTAGATAAAAAAGTCGTAAAAGCACTCAATGATGCTGAAGATAACAGAATTAAGTATTCCAAGTATTGGAAAGAAATATGCAGTTGCCAATACGGTGTTTTTAAAAATGACACCACTGGATACAACATAGACACATTGGAAAGATACGAAAAACAAATAGTTGAGGATATCATCAAATCGCCACAAAGATCTTTTACCATTACAGTAACTCTTAAGAGAGTAGATATGGGTGGAAATTATCAGGACGAAAAATATAAAACATTTAATGAAAGAACAATAGATAATATTCTCTCAAGAATACACGAGAAACGTGGCTCGAGATTTCTTGATGAAGAAATATGGCAATCACTTGTTAGAGTAGAGCGCGCAAAGGTTTCAAACAAGTTACGTTTCGCGGTATTTGCCAGAGACCATGAAAGATGTGTTAAATGCGGTAGTAGACGCAATTTAGAAGTTGATCATATTTATCCAATATCCAAAGGTGGTAAAACCGAAATGAGCAATCTTCAAACACTTTGCCATAGATGCAATGTTAAAAAAGGAAACTCAATTGAATAGCACAAGCACAAACGCACGTGCGAAATAACCACAATTGTTCTAAAATATATACAAAGTATGTCCCTAATTAGAATAAATTCGATTATGAGAAATCCTTCTCTTTGCGATGGTCCTGGATATAGGACTGTAGTTTTTCTTCAAGGATGTGATTTGCATTGTGAAGGGTGCCACAACAAAAGCACATGGCCAATCGATAAAGGTATATGCATTGAAGTAACTGAACTTGCCTCAATTCTTAGAAAACAATCATTTAATAAAAAAATAACAATTAGTGGAGGCGAACCACTTCTTCAAAAAGAAGCCGTTCTCGATTTATTAAAAGAATTATCTGATTTCGATATTTGTCTATATACAGGACATGAAATGGAAGATATTCCTGAAGAAATGTTCAAATATCTTAAATATGTTAAAGTTGGCAGATTTATTCTTAGTCAAAGAACAAGCACAACACCGTTTGTTGGCTCAACAAATCAAAAATTTGTGAGGATTTACCATGAACAAACAAAATAAAAACGACAATGCCGCAAATAGAAAAAGTTATGTTGGACATGTTTTTAACATTGGGGAAAAACAAGAAAAAGAAATCATTTTAAATAGTTTGAATCCTGAATGGGCAAAATTGCATCGTGAAGGATATATTCACATTCATGACTTAGATGCGTATGGTCTTACATATAACTGTTTAACATTTGATATTTTGAATGCATTTCCCTATGACAGATTCAAGAATTTAGAACCAGAAGAAACAATTGTTGGCGTGTTCGATTTCATAAAAGAATTATTAGCTAAAATTGGAAATGAACAAAGTGGTGGTATGTCCTTTGCTAATTTTGATAAAGATTTTGCTTTAATTTTCAAGAACCTCGGTGTTAAGGTACTTCAAAATCACGCTATCTTTAAAGCATGCATTAGATCACTAATTTTATGGTGCAATAATATGCATACAAGAATGGGCCAAACAAGTTACTATGTTACATTTTGCATTGGTCTTGGAACAAACAATGCTGAGAGATTTTTATCTTATACTTTATTAGAATGCTTTGGTTGTGCTGGTGATTTAATATACAAACCAAATATAGTATTCAAAATCAAAGGTGGAATTAATAGATTCCCTGATGATCTTAATTTTGACTTACTTCAAACTGCTTTGCTTTGCACAGCAAGAAAAATGATTCCTACCTATCTTCTTTGTGATTGCGACGCAGACAAAAACATCAATCCAGAAAAATTATCTATTATGGGTTGCAGAACAAGAGTGGTTGATGATTTGTTTGGCGAAGCTGGCGCAATTGGCAGAAGCAACATTGACAACATTTCAATCAATCTTCCAAGACTTGCACTTGAAGTTGATAAAGAAATACCTGATGCTTCATTTGAAGAAAAAATCAGTTTATTCAAAGAAAAATGGCGTCATGTTGCAAGCGTAACCAAAGACATTTTATTAGATAGATATGAAAAGACTTGCAATGCTGACATAGATTTATTCCCAACGATTAGACAATATAAATTGACTATCGAAGACATTAACAAAGTTGGCTTACGTGGAACGTTTAAACACGGAACCCTTTCGATTGGATTTATAGGTTTGAGTGAGTCAATGGAAGTGTTGTCTGGGAAAAAATATTGGGTAGATGATGAAGTTTATAATAAATCTCTTAATTTTGTTAAATATATGAGAACTTATTTGGATGAACTCAAAAAACAGTATAATTTGAACTTTTCTTTATTGGCTACGAGTGGTGAATACATTAGCGGTAGATTTGTTGAGATTGATAAAAAACTTTATAACTCGCCAGTCATGAAAAAAGACTATTACACTAATTCATTCCATGTTGATGTTGATAGTAGATTACCCGCTTATAAAAAACTTGAACTTGAAGGACCGTTCCACATTTTTGCTAATGGTGGTTGTATTTCTTATATAGAGCTTTCAGAAGCCCCAATCGGTAATAACGAAGGATTAAATGAACTCATCGAGATTGCGATTAAATCTGGCGTTCATTATTTGGGTTTTAACTTCCCTAAAGATGTTTGCAAAGAATGTGGAGCGTCTGGTACGTTTGATGTTTGCCCAGCATGTGGTTCAAAAGAAATAACTAGAATTAGAAGGGTGTCTGGTTATCTTGAAATACAAGATTATTTCACAAAAGGCAAAATGAACGAAAGTAAAAATAGAAAAACTAATTAGGAGGGAGAAAAATGATTCACATTTCGATTGAAGGAATGGATGGAGTTGGGAAAACAACTACCTGTAAATTACTTGCAGAACGACTCGGTTACGAATTTGTCGAAAAACCACTTCATTATCTTTTTGATAAAGATAAAAATAGTTTCGTTGAATATCATAGAATAAGAGATCAGGTTAACTCTAATCCTAATAGAAATTTTACTTCTTGGTTTTATGGACTTGGAAGTCTCTATATGTATGAAACTTTCAAAAATAAAAACATAGTTACAGATAGACATCTTGCATCAAATTATGCTTGGAGTGGTTCTGAAACGAATGATGACGTTTATGAACTTTTAGTTAAAAAAATAGGTGCCCCAAAATTAACGGTTATTCTTTATTCGTCAACGGAAACTATAGTTAATAGACTTAAATTTAGAAATAAAGATGATAAAGATATTGATAGGGTTAAAGAATCAGAAAAAATATACAAACGTATGACGGATTTTTGTGTTAAATATGATTTTCCCTTTATTGTTATTGATTCATCAAATCTCACTCCAGAACAAGTGGTGGATAAGATTATTAAAGAATTAAATTGATGGAAAAACTAAGTGATTTAAGACTGAGCAAAAATATGAAATACACCGCTTTATACTGGGCGATGAGGTTCTTTGAACATACTCCTGATGTTTTTGAAAAGACTTATTCTGATGGAACACATATCTTAATCAACTCAAATAGTCAGGAAGTTTTTATTAATGGCAAATTATCCTTTTTAGTAGATTCCCATGAAAGTTTTGTTAAATTGGAGTGCATCAATAGAATCCTCTCATTAGGATTTTCTATTGAGGATTTCGCTCTAACTGATGGCGAATTTGAACTATTATTCAAAGGGTATAGTGTCAGATTTATTGTTTGGGACGATAAGTTCAAGCTCGAAACTGGTGAAAAGACAGTAATATATAAGTCTCGCCTTGTTAGCGGCGTTCTTGAATACAAAACAAAAATTCATAGTGATAATGAGTGGTATGACTATGGGTTGTTTGAAGGCACCAATATTAATTTAAAGAAAGCGGTCAAACGCGATTATGATGATCCTCGTTTTGTTATTGAAGAAAACAGAGTCATGCACTATGTTGGCAAAGATAAGATTGTTGTTGTTCCTGAAGGCATAACCGAACTTGAATCCTCATCTTTCTGGGACAATCAATACATTGAAGAAGTGGTGTTACCGGATTCGCTGATAAACATGGGCGGCGATACATTCTATAACTGCAAAAATCTTAGAAAGATTAACGTTCCCAAAAACGTATCGCTTATGGGCAATAATCCTTTTGCTGGTTGCCCTTTTGTGAAAGTTAAAAATGAATCGCCATATTTTATTTTCAAAAACAACGTCCTTTACACCAAAGATATGGAAACAATAATTTATTGCTCTATTGATGGTGATGAGGACGAATTTGTGATTCCTGATGCCGTTAAAATCATTTGCAAACATGCATTCTTCCTCTGCGACAGATTTAAAAAAATAACCCTACCTGCTTCTCTTGAGAAAATGGAAAACAATCCATTCTCAGGTTGCAGCAATTTGGAACTTATCAATAACTCTAAGGCATATTTCATCAAAGATGATGTTATTTATAATGGCTTTAGAACCTCTGTGGTTGGCACATTAAACAAAATAAAATCGGACAGATTAGAATTGCTAGAGGGTATCAAAACAATTAACAGAAACTCTTTTTGGAATTGCAAAGGCATTAAAACAATCGTCTTTCCGAAAACATTGATTGACATTGGTTATAATCCATTTGTTGAATGTTCTAACATTAGATTCGAGTCACATTCACCGAGATTTAAAGTGATCGACGATGTCCTTTATAACTTCGATGAATCTAAAATTATCTGCTATCCAGCTTGGAAAGCTGTTGGGCATGTTAAACTCCCAGAATCAGTAATAACACTAGAAAGAGGAGCGTTCTCAGGATGCGATAAAATGACAGAATTAGATCTTCATAATGTCAATATTGTAAATAAATCGTGTTTCACAAATTGTTCATCTTTAAAGAGTTTATACTGCAGTGACCTTGTCACATATGTTGGTGAGTGGGCGTTTGCTTATTGTTCTTCTTTAAAAGAAGTGTCTGTTTACAACGATACCATTGTCGATAATAATGCTTTTTCTAACTGCCCGGCAAAACTACTAAGAAGAAAAGATGAAACCAACTACATTATCGAATCTGAAAATCTTTACACTCTAAAGAGCATGCAAAAAGCTTATAAAGGGTTAATCGATTCAATCCTGATTGACCCACCATATAATTCTCACATCGATTACATTGGATATAAGGATGCTGATTACACGGAAGGGTATCTTGCTTTCATGGGTGAAAGGTTGAACCTTGCTTATAAACTTTTATCTAATAAAGGCTTTTTAATCCTAAACATTGATGAGGGTGAAAGAGATAATTTACTTGAGTTATGTTCTTCCATTTTTGGAAAAGAATTTGTGACTCTTCATAGATGGAAAAAGAAACACCCATTCTTTGATGCAAATAGAGTCGTTTTAAACCCAAATAAGGTACAAACTGATTACGAATACATAATTGTATGTAAGAAGTCACATAATAGCGTTTTTAATAAAATTAAACAGCCATACATTGATGGAGATTTATTGTTTGAAAAAGATGCTGATGTTCCAGAGACGTTTGATTGCTTCGGAACCACATCGTCCGCAAAAGATGAAATCAACGAGTTGTTTGGAACTAGAGATTATTTTTCAACACCAAAACCAGTCAAATTAATGAAGGAATTAATACGCGCAACAACGGATAAAAATTCTATGGTTTTAGACTTCTTTGCTGGTAGTGGTACAGTTGGCCACGCAATTGAAGAACTTAATAACGAAGATGGTGGGAATAGGCATTACATTCTTGTTTCCAATTCAGAATCAAATATTTGTAAAAATGTTACTGTAAAAAGAATGGAAATTACTGGTTCGCCTTTTGTTCTTTTGGATTAGCGAGGAATTGATATGGATTATCTTTTTAAAACTTTTAACAATCCCAATATTGATGATTTTATTAAATTATTAAATTGTCCAGCTAGAGACTTTTATTGTGGCAAATTGCAATTTGTTGATAAAACATTTTTTAGCAAACTTAAATCCAATTTACTTGGCGCAATAATTGATATTGAAAGAACCATAAGAGGTACGTTTGGGTGTGATTTATCAATGGTTTCCATTAATGAGGAAATGTTTGCAAGGATGTATCCAAACGCTTGTTTAAATATGTTCAGAGTTAATGGCGTTACAGACTATAAAAAGATAAGCTACTTTTTGTCCTCTATTAGAAACATTAATGCTCATGCGTTTATTGGCGACAATGAACTTGGGTTTCTTGAATCAGATTTTTCATTTTTAAACAAGCAAAAAAGTTTTAATACAAATATTCAATATCTGGTTGATGATGACATTACCATTGCTGGCATTATTTTTATCATTCTCAACTTTTTAAGAAGTCAGTCCATTAACACTATGGTTACAGATGACTTTTTTATAGGTTTAGTTAGTAGTGGAAAATACGAAAAAGATGATGGAACAAAATTTGTTGATGAAATCAGTCATACTAATCTTGAGATAGATATTAGACAAGTAACTGGAGATAACATTACTTCTTCAATATTTGGTGAGTTATTTAAAAACACTATTGTGGATAGAAACCATTATTCAATTTCTATTGGCAAGGAAACATATCCGACTTTCAGAATTAATTGTGAAATAAGCAATAACATCATTATCGTAAAAAAAGAATCTTTAACACGCGCCTTTTATAAAGCTGAGTATAAATTGGAAATAATTAATGAAAAAGATTTTATAAGGTTGTCAAATTTATTGCCTCCTTTTAGCCTCATTGACTACTTATATGAATCGCATATTTCGGTTTTTGATACAAAAGCCAAAGATTTTGTTGAAAGTCATTTAGAGTTAATTTCAAAAATCAATAAACCAAAGTTTTATGCAGACAAGAGTTTATTCCTTCTTGTTTTTGGTGAAAAAGCATCAGATTTTAGAATTACATCATCTTTGATGGTTGATTCTATTTCGAGAATTATGCTCACGTTAGAAAATCTTATTTATCGCATTAGAAAAATAAATAGATGCAATGAATATACATCAATCAAAAACGCTTTAAGATTTATTGAAGTACCGGATTCGATTGTGTTGGAAATTGTGTATTTAAGAAATTTTAGTGCGCACGGATATATTTTGAATGATTATCTCATTTATAAAGAAGATACTCGCCAATTTACATTAGAGTATATTATTGCCACAATTAAGAATCTTTTGGTTTATTTAGAAAAACATCAAAAAGATGTATACAACAATCTTAGACAATATATCCAACAATTTATGATAGATAAAATAGTTAGAATGAAATATAAGATTGCAGTTAATTATTCAAACATTGTTATTAGCGAGTATCCCAACTACGATAAGCAAGAACTAAAAAAGAAGAACGGTTTCATTAACAATTCATTCTTTAATATTACAATGTTCAATCAAATTACTTGTTTTGATATACAAAGAGTAAAAGCGCTTCAAGTAGTATTACCAGATATGTCTGACTCACTATATTTTTACAACAACGAAGGAGATAGAGATAAAGTCATTCAGTTTTGTAATAGTTTCAATTTCAAAATTAATTATGAACATGATCAAGGTTTGATAAGTAAAATTGAGTTGGTGAAAATATAATCATATAAATTGAAAGCATTTGTTTTGATACAATTAAAGACGATTATAAGGAGACTAATAATGCACAAAGAAAAATCTCATATCAAATATCTATTTGTTAAATTAGCAGTATTTGTGGCTTTAGCCATTTGTGTCTTTATTTTTAGAGAAGCACTAATAGAACACCTCAAATACTTTATCGGTGGTTTAATGCTCCTATATGGTGTTGAAGAAATACTATTTGAAGTTATATTCCATGGAAAGAACTTCTGGAAGTGTGAAAAAACCTATTTGGGATTTGTTGAATTGATCCTTGGTACAACATTATTCTTCTATCCACTAGAAGCGGAACCAGCAGAAGTGGTTAAGATGACATGTGTTATTTGGGCTGCATGGTCAATCATTAGAGAAGCCTTTGAAATTAGAGAACTTGTTGTTGAAATTAAATCAGTTGTTTTAACAATCATCAGTGGTATTGAATCAGTTGCAGTTATTGTTTTATCAGTAATGTTGATTCTTGAACCAGGTGAACATCATGCGATGATTCACTTATATCTCTTATTAGCAGAATTGGTGTTAACACCATTAGTGCCATTACTTGATGAGATTATTGAAGAAAGAAAGCAAAAAAGAGATTAAAAAACAGCAACACAGAACCGTTGCTGTTTTTTTATCCTAATGTTCTTGCAAACAAGATCAGCATCACTGATGCATAAATTGATAAACCCAACACAACCAAACTGCCCACGACGACATTAAAAATAGCGACCGGTCTAGCAATGTTAACAAAAATAACTTCCGAATCTTTCGTTGTCCATTTCCTTACAGCCTCAACTTTATTGTAGGCGATGATACCCATAATAAGTTGTAGAACAGGGAATAACGTCATTCCAATCATAGCGATTGCGAACGCTTGAACCGCTTGTTGCAAAACAAATGAATTATCTTTATCCATAATATTAATCTTCTTTCGTCACTCATTATTATAAATTAAGAGTTATTTTTCTACACCTAATCACACAATTATTAATTAAGTGTTATACTAATATTTAGATAAATTATGCTTTATTGGTTAATCCCACTTATTATTGGTGTCCTATTATTGGGTGTTTTCTTATTTTTCCGTGTAAAGGAACAACGTAAGATTGCAGTTATCTTAAAAGGATGCACATCTTTGATGTTTATTGCCACTGCAGTGGTTGCGTGGCTAACATCTAAGAATCCAAATAGCTGGTTTGGTATCTTTGTTATTGTTGGATTAGTCTTTGGATTATTAGGAGATATATTCCTCGATATTAAATATATTGATACTAAGAAAGAACATCTTTGGACCGTTTTAGGATTCTTTGCTTTTGCAGCGGGACATATTTTCTTTACCGCAGGATTATTCGCACACTTCTTTGATTTCCATTCAAATATCTTATTCATTATCATTCCGTTTATCGTAACTATCGTTTTGGTATTGGTTACTTTATTGATGGAAAAGATATCTATGATTAGATACAAAGAAATGAAACCATACGTTATTATTTATGGTTTTGTATTATTTTTTACAGTCACTATTTATTTAAGTGCATGTATCCAAACAGGATGGAAGATCACAACATTAGATATTATGTTTGGTGGATTCGTTGCATTTGCGTTATCTGATCTTATTCTTAATAACACATACTTTGCATCAGGATTTAATACACCTGCATTTATTATTTCTAACCACGTATTGTATTACGCCGCACAGTTTGCAATAGCGGTGGCGTTATTCTTTTTAATTTAGTTTCCATGATTGATAATTCTAAATATTTATATTGGCTTCGAAATGATTCTGATGCTCTAACTCAAGAAGTTGTTTGGCGTGAAATGTATTCTCGAATAGGAAGCCTTTTTCACATTATTCAAATGGTTGAATACAACATTGCAAACATAATTAGCATTGAAGAATATGAAAAAGAAACCAAAACTGAATTGGATATGATGGGTATAGAAAGAATTAAAGCAAAAGTGAAATTAAAGTTCGATCAGCTTTCAGATTTGACATTTGGCAATTTAGCAAAAGTAGTGAAGCAATCAATTTATTTAAAAGATATTGATTTAGAAAAACTAGATAGAATAAAACAATACCGCGATTATTTAGCACATAGATGTTTCAAAGAAAAGCTTTTAGAAAACAAACTGTCCAGTCTTGAAGATGTAGACGGTTTTGTTGATGAATTAAATGATTTTGAAGTTGAAGCGACTGAAATGAATGAATGGTTGCTGCATATATTTAAAGACAACAAAACAAAATCCATTCTTTTAAAACATTAATTTTGTGTTTTGGCTCTCATCTACGTGATTGGAACCTTTTATTTTTGTTTATAATGTAATTAATTTATGGATGTTACTGGTGTTGTTTCTCTAATCATAGTAATAACTATTATTGTTGTTATAGCTTTGGGCGTGGCAATTCCTTTGACTGTCACACACACCAAAGAAAAAGACTCTAACTTTGTTTTTAAAAATAGTAAGGCAATAAAAGAACTTATAGGATTAAATAAAAAGTATAAATTTCATAATGTTGAAGAGACAAAATTCACATTTACTATTGATAATGCCGCTTATTATGACACTTTGTCTTGTGATGATTACCTTATTTATTGCTTGGTTGATGTTAAAGATAGAGTTGTGAAAAATATAATGAATGCTTATGAGAATAAGAAATTATATGATCAATACATTGTAGAAAGAGCGGCATTAAAAAAGCATTTTGGACATTATGGTGTTGAAGTAAAACCATCCAAATTAAAGAAGTATTTAAAAATTGAACAAAAGCATTTTCTTAGCATCACTCTTTCGGATTGTTCTAAATATTCAATTCGAGTCCTTATAAAATTAACAAAAATAAATGGCGAATTAGTAACATTTAGGTGGAATGATTTTTATCCCGCTGAAATTACAAAGTATCTAAACAGAATAGATAATAAAACTGGCAAACGTTTTAATGACGAAGGTATTTGGAAAGCTTTGTGTAGAGTTGAAAGAGCGAAAGTAACTAATAAACTTAGATTCGCTATTCTAGATAGAGATGGGCGACGTTGTAAAATGTGTGGGAAAAGTGATCTTTTAGAGAATTTGGAAATAGATCATATAATTCCAATTGCTCGAGGTGGTAAAACCACACCAGATAATTTGCAAGTTTTGTGTCATGACTGTAACAAAAAGAAAGGTCACTCATAATTTTTATGCAACGAGTTGTAGGTGAGAGATATATTAGTCCGAGAATTGCGGTGATTATTGGATTAGCCTTTTTGTTTCTCGTTTTTATCGGCATTGGCATTTATATATCTGTTAAAGTTCATGAGGTTTATTTAATTGAGCTAGATACGTATGAACTAGAACTATTAAATTATCAATATGGTTATTCTTATACAAAACCAAGTGAACCAATAGAACCGATATGGAAATACTTCCTTTATAATGGTGCGGCCGTCATTGTTGGCTTAATAGTGTGTGGTCTTTTGTTTCGTGCTTATGGCTATGAAAAACAAACCGAACAAAATGTCATTATTTTTGATGACAAAAAAAGACAAATACTTATTTATAAAGATTTCTCATACTGCTCAATTCCTATTAAATCCATAATCAAAATGGAAAGATTGATTGTTCCGGGTGGAGTCTATACTGGAAAAGTATTTATTCCTACATTACATCCGACAAATAGCATTGTATTCAAATACGAAAAAGATGGTAAAAAAAGCACAATCACAAGCGAGCCGGTAAAAGAACCCGATAACGTAATTATTACTATTGAAATGTTAAGAGATTCGATTAAAAAGCAAGATAAAAAAGACGACCAACACCTAAAACAATAATTTGAAAGATCCAAATCTCTTTGTTGACCCTCTCTTGCTGGCGATCTTTTATATTGTTTTTTATAATATTTAAGTATGAAAATAGCAGCAGCAGTATTAAGTTGGATTGGTGGTATTGCCACGATTGGTGTTTTATGGGGGAACTGTGTTCAACTTATCATTTATGATACGGTTTGGCTAATACTCCCATTGTTATTTACATTAGCTACTATAGGCACTCTTATATATAGACAATGGGCCACTAATCATGGCACCAAAGTTTTAGCGGGTATTCTTACTATTATCTTCTGCGGTTTATTAGGAGGTATCTTTACTCTTTGTATTCCTGAAGAAGATTTAGGTGGATATACATATCAACCAAAGAAGAACTCATATTTATCAAATCCAAGACCAACTAGTGGCACAACAGTTCGTAGAGTGGAACAAGTTGGTATTAAACCCACGAGTGATAACCCAGTCAGAGTGGGAGATAAGATTGAAATCATTAATGGTTTCTTTGTTAATAGCATTGGTAAAAGAGTGAATACTGGAACACTCACCAAAGCGGAATCAGTTCAAGGTGATAAAGTATCATTCTTTGTGAGTGATGGTATATCAACATTCTCCGCAACTACAGATATGAGTAATATTCTTATTAAAGAAAGAACACCAATTCCAGTGGAAGAGAAAAAAGAAGTAAAAGCTACTCCAAAAACTGAAGAAAAACCAAAAGTGGAATCCACTAAACAAATAGATAAATTTGAAGAAATTAAAAAGTATAAAGAACTTCTTGATTTAGATATCATCACCAAAGAAGAATTCGAAGCCAAGAAGAAAGAATTAGGTATTTAAAAGAGAATGGGGAATAGCTTTGTCTATTCCCACCCTCAGGAACCCCTAACATTGATTTCACCATCCGAGTACGCTAATATTAAATTGTGGTTAGGAGGAAGTTGCACTAGCGTTAATGCAGCTCCCCCTTTTTATTTTTATTAATTTTTTCTCAATAATAGTTTTACCTTTCTTCTTGTTTCTAAAAATATGAGACTCATATATGTTTCTATAAGATATATATTTCATAAATACGGAAAGATAAATGATGTGAATAGATATATAAATGCCTAAAAATAATAAAAATATATATTAACGGCAATAAAGTATTTATAATTATTTATGCAAAGAGATAGGAGAATTAACTATATATGAAATATCTATCTATAAGTGAAGCGGCAAAAAAGTTTAATTTATCGGAAAGAAGTGTTCGTAATTACTGTGCGAACGGAAGAATTCCAGGAGCGGTAATGCAAGGAAAGAGCTGGTTAATACCGGAAGATGCTTCTAAACCGGAAAGAAGTAACGGCAAAAATGAAGAATTAGATAACTTAGTAGTGGAACTCGGCTACGAATTGGTGAATTTTATTAATAAGAGTCCTGTCTCATTTTTCGCTATTAATAATGTAAAAGAACTCTTATTGAGTAATGGTTATAAAGAATTAAAAGAAAATAAATCATTTGATATATCTAAAGGTGATAAGGTTTTCTTTGTTAGAAACGGTTCTTCAATTGTCGCATTAGATATTGGTGAAGATATTTCAAAAGATAACTTTGCTTATCACATCATTGCCTCTCATAGTGATTCTCCATGTTTTAAGATCAAACCAGAATGCGATAGCAAGAGTGATATCTATAATCGCATTAATGTAGAAGTATATGGAGGACTTATCGCTTCTACTTGGTTAGATAGACCTTTATCTATCGCGGGACGTGTCGTTATTAAAAATGAAAACGGATTAGAATCTCGTTTAGTGAATTTAAGTAATCACAAGGTGATGATTCCTAACTTATGTATCCATTTCAATAGAGATATTAATAATGGTTATAAATATGATCCATCAGTGGACTTACAAGCTTTCTTGTCTCAAGAATTATCTGGTAAACCACTTAAGACATTATTAAAACAATCTCTTAATGTAAAAGAAGAAGATATCGTTAATTTTGATTTATATCTATATAACCAAGAACAAGGATATCTCTGGGGTAATAAGAAAGAATATATCTCTTCTTCTAGACTTGATGACTTAGAATGTGTCTTTACTTCTTCTAAAGCTTTAGTGAAATCACATAATAAGACCGCGATTAATGTCTTATATGTTTCTGATAATGAAGAAGTGGGTTCATCTTCCCGTCAAGGTGCGGATAGTGACTTCTTAGAAAGAATCCTTACACAAGTATCTAATAAATTAGGTATTGAACATAGTGTTGCAGTGGCGAATTCCTTCCTTGTCAGCGCGGATAACGCACACGCAGTGCATCCAAACAAACCAGGTATCTCTGATCCAAACAATAGACCATATATGAATAAAGGTGTGGCAATTAAATATAACGCCGCTCAATCATATACAAGTGATGCCATCAGTGGAGCAATATTCCAAAAGCTTTGTGATAACGCGAATGTACCATATCAATTCTTTACCAATAGAAGTGATTTAAGAGGTGGATCTACCTTAGGTAATATTCTTTTAAGTCACATCTCCTTATTAAGCGTAGATATGGGATTACCACAGTTAGCGATGCATTCTTCTTTTGAAACCGCAGGAACAAAAGATATTAAATATGCGATAGATGTCTTTAAAGAATTCTATTCTTCTAATATCGAAATTGACGGTAATAATTACAAGATTAACAAATAGAAAAAGGATGATAGATTTTCTATTTCGAATAGGAAAGCCACAGCGATGTGGTTTTCTTTTAGAATTATTTTTCTATTTCATAATTTAATTTAGATAATTAAAATATATTTGACGCTTATGGCAAGAAGTACTATTAAAGAATACTTTCTATATGGTGGTGTCACCAAAGAAGAATATGACTCCATCCGTCCTTTGATTCAGGAAGAAAATCACCGTGTTTGGCGACTAGTATCTATTCTTTTTGAATTTGTCTTTATTGGCTTATTCATTTTTGCTGTCGTCGCAGAAATCAATTACACTTGGACAATTGGTTATGGCATTCTTGCTGGTAGTATGGTTTTCTCCGTCCTTGCTTTCTTCGTTTTATTAAAACCACAATCCAAAGCATTATTACCATTTATTTATGTTTCTTTAGCAATTTTATTAGGCGCATGTATATATATCGGTGTCTTCGCTGAACCCCATAGACCTTCGATTGTTGTTCCAGCAATTATTATCGGTGTCACATTCTTAACGCTTGATAGGCCTATTAGATTTATCATTATGCAAATTGTTACTTTAGCGGCATTCATCACTTTGGTTTGTATTTTTAAACAAAATCAACCAGAAGGGACCACTATGATAGGTGGAATCAATTCAGTTCTTTTAACTGATGTGATGTGTAGTGGTGTCTTTACCGCAGCGGGTGTCTTAATTTCCTTATTCTTATCATCCATACGTATGAGAGATTTGGTTATGAGAAAGAATGCCGAACAAGAAAGAGATAGAGATGCTTTAACAAATGTTGCCAACAAATTAGCGTATGATCGTAAAGTGGATTATATCAACGGCAAATTAGGAGATAGTAACTTTAAGTTCGCTGTCGCCATCTTTGACGTCAATGGTTTAAAACAAACTAACGATACATATGGTCATGATCAAGGTGACAAATTACTTGTTAGATGTTGTGAATTAATACAAAGTTCATTCCCAAATACCCCTATCTATCGTATCGGTGGTGACGAATTCGCTGCGATCATTCTTGGAGAAGATTACACAAATAGAGAAAAACTCATTCGTGAATTCCATGAAAGAATTGAACATTCTCACGAAGAAGCGGAATCTTTGTTAGAAGATACAAGTATTGCGATAGGTGTAGCTATCTATAATCCAAAAAGAGATAGAGACTATTTATCAGTCTTCTCTCGCGCAGATGCGGAGATGTACGATAATAAGAGAGTGACAAAAGCGAGAAACGCTTTCTTACAAGAGAATCAATAGAAGACCATAGAAATATGGTTTTCTTTTTATATAAATAGAAGTACTTAATTGATATAATATTTAAGTCCTTTTGAAGATTGGAAACTTAAGGAGAAATATATGAAAACATTAATAATGTTAAGTGCCGTCCCGGCTGCAGGGAAAACCACTTGGGCAAAGAAGTATCAAGAAGAACATAATAATGTCTATATCATCAATAGTGATGAAGTTAGATTAGAAATAACACACGGTGATTATCAAGATCATTCCCATCAAAAAGAAGTTTGGGAACTTTTTGAAAAACGCATACACGAGTACGCGAATATAGGGGATGATGTCACAGTCATATTAGATGCGCTTAACGATGTTAATGAAGTGAGACTCAAATATTTGAGTACCACTCCTGAATATGATAGAAAGGTACTTGTCTTATTCCCCACATCACTAAATAAATCATTAGAATATAACTCTATGCGTGTATGGCCAAATAAAGTACCAGATGACATCTTAGTGGCCTTAAATAATAAATTTGAAGAACCATCTAAAGAAGTACTCGCTCTTGTAGATGAAGTGATAACAGTAAAATGGTAGTTAAATCATATAAAAAAGATAATTCTATAAGAAAAGATATAGAACCATTGTTTATATCTGCTTTTCCAAGAGATGAAAGACCAGAAGCAGATTATTACTTCTCTTCTTTTGATAATGAATATAAAGAACTATATGGTTTTTATGATAAACATGAATTCATAGGCTTTTCTTCAGTTATTATCTATAAGGATATCTGTTACATATTCTTTCTCGCCGTGGAAGAAGAGAATAGAAACAAAGGATATGGCACTAAAATACTTAATGAATTAAAGAAGAAATATGACAAATATACATTACTTCTTTGTTATGAATATCCTGATTCATCTTATATAGATAATTTAATAAGAAAGAAAAGAGAACAATTCTATATCAAGAATGGCTTTAAAAAGAATCCATTAGTGACAAATGAATTTGGTGTTATCTTTCAAACCGCGGTTATTGGTAAAAAGAAAGTCACATTTAACGAATATCAAGAAATATTTAAGACTGGTTTTGGTGAATGGTCATTAAAACACTTAAAAGAAGTAGGTGTGAATACCGCAAAATGCGAGTACTGCATGAGCGAGTTCAAATATTTAGAAACCGATGTTGATCATCGTCCTTGGATTAAAGGTGGTTTTGTCACCTGTCCAACATGCGGGAAACAGATTAAACTCAATCAGTAGTGGGCTAATCCCACTTTTTATTTATTTTAATAAATAGTCAAAAAGTTCTTCACATATATACGCATTTCAGTATATATTATTTGTGCATGAGAATTAGGGTAGAAAGTCCCATTCTTAACTAGTTCGAAGCACATAACTATCATCCCATTCAATGAAATAGATATTCGTTGGATGATTTTGTCGTTTATACGATTATTCGAAAGGAAAATTTATTTATGAAAAAGACAAAAATTTTAGTACCAGCAATGGCGATCTTAGCATTAGGTATGGCCGGTGCTGTTACAGGTACCGTCGCTTGGTACTCCAGCACAAACGTTGTTTATGCTAAAGGCTTAACAATCAAATCAACAACCGCATCCTCATTACAAATTTCATTAGAACAAAACACAGGTTATGGCACAGTTGTTGATCACTCTGGCACAACAGGTGATGCAGCCTATATGACAGCTGCAGTTGATCCAGCTTATTGTTTAGATGCGCCAGGCACACTTACAGCTGCTCCAGAATTTGTTTACTTAGACAAAATGAAAGTTGACAATCCAGGTAGTGGTACGGGCGAAGACAAATGGTATGTTGACGCTGCAGGTAAAGTACGTGTATTCGCAGATAATACTTTAGTTGCCCCAGCTCATGCTGTCGCAAGCGGTGAAAACGCAAACCCATGGGTTGATGATGATCCAGAAGAAGGTACTGGTCGTTATACAAACGTTAAATCTGACTCCGATTGGCTCAAATTAGACTCCACAGAAGAAAATCCTTCTAAAACAGTTACAGTCAAAGTCCACTTCTCTAGAGGTGCTGAACCAAAATTAATTGATAGAGCAATGTCATTCGGTTTCTACAATGTCAATACAAAGAAATGGGAAGTTGAAAAACCATTCACAGGTGATAATGTTTCCGCAACTAGTGTTGATGTTACATTCACACCCGTTACAGTTACAAAAACACCATCTGAATATATCTTCTATATGTGGTATGATGGTGAAGATGATGTCACAATCAACGCCAACGCTATTGTTAACCCAATCGCTGCCGACATCACATACAGAATTTCTGACTAATTAATTAGCGTAATTAAACTCCCGTTTCGGCGGGAGTTTTTTTATGGATTTAGTAAAATAATTTGCTATACTAAACAAAGATTACAATGCACATTAGTAAGTAGAGTGCTTTGCACTCGATGATTTCAGATTATGACGCATAACCCACAAAACAAACAAAATAGTTTGATTATTTTCAATAAATGTTTATGATTTAATTAAGTGGGAATGAATTATGAATAAAACCGCAAAAAAAATTCTAGTATTCACAGGGTTAGGACTTGATGTTGCTCTAACACTTTTCTTATTTGTCGTTGCTATTATTATGATTGCAACTATGCCAAAAGATTCTTTAGCTATGGATCATGCGATTGAAACAAATGGCAAATTCATTGGTTATTTACAACAACATTCGACTTTGTACTTATTAACTTGTGTGCTTCCATTATTTGTTTTACTAGCTGGAAATATTGCTATTTTGATTCTTTATGTTCGTAAAATTAATAAAAAGAAAGAAGCTGCTATTGATGATCTTAATGAAGAACAAAAAGCCGCTCTCCGTGCAGAATTATTAAAAGAGCTTCAAAGCGAAGCAAAAGAATCTGAAGAAGATAAAAAGTCTGAATAATCAAATAATATCAAACTATAAAAATCAAAATAGCGCCGTTAAATCGGTGCTTTTTGTTTCCTTATTATAAATAAAATTAATGTTGACAAGATAAATATGATTCCTATATATTTGATTATGTAAAAAGCAAAACAGTAGTGATACTGTGACGCAAAACTATAGGGTCTTAATAAATAAGGGGTAAGACAGCCAGTTGCCTTGTGGATAGAAACAAAACCACTGTTATGATGATAGGCAATGGCTTTTTGTTTTAGTCCTTGGGACACATATTAATAAAAGACAAGCACTATTAAATTCAATTTTCAATATGGTCGATCTTAAATACATACGCAAACGTAAGACAAGACGAATCATAGCGGCGGTTGGAACTTCTTGTGCTGCAACAGCGATTATTATGATGGCTATTGCATTATTAGGTCAGAGGGCCGCTCCTTTAACTGTTACTTTGTCTAACAGTGGGGCGCAGCTTGCTTTATCTCAACATGCAGAGGAAGATTCTAATGCTGTTTATTTGGTAGCAGATTCAGTTCCGAGATATGATGAGTTCTGTGAAGAACAACTCATTTTAGCCAACAATGAATTGGAAATAGATGACGAAAATACTTATTCTCATTTAACTCCAAATGAACAGTCTACACTTTTCTTTAAGTATACATTCTATGTTACTAACAAAGGAAAGAGCGCAGCTAACTATGATTTGACTTTGTCAATGTCTCAACCAACCAAAGACGCGACGAATCGATACGATCTCGATTCTGTTTTGCGTGTGCGCTTCTACGAAAATAAAAATTTAGATGAGCACAACTACGTTACGTACGCGAAGAAAAGTTCCGAACCACACAAAGATGAAAACGGTAATCTTTCTTGGAAAGAAAAAGTTTCCGCTTTAGATGAAAGTGGATATGCAGAAGAATTCGTAAATTCTAGAACAATTCTTACTTCCGCGGTTACTGGTTTAAAACCACAAGAAAAGATTAGATATACATTTGTATTTTGGATTGAGGGCGATGATCCACAATGCATGGATGAAGCCCCTGTTAATAGTGCACTTATCCTTGGAGTCGAAATAAGTGCGCACGAATCGTAAAATATTCAACATAGCAAAAGACCGACTAATAATGCTGGCAACAGCAGTATTGTTCAATGTATCTCTCGCAGCAGTCGTCTGCGGGACTTTTGCTTGGTATTCGTACGCGACGCGCACAGGATTGGAAAAAGCATATCATGGAACCACCGTTGGTGACATGGGATCATTACAAGCCGGTTTGGTTAGTGAGATTCAATTAGAAGACTATCTTGAATATGATTTAGCTGAAGATGACAGAACACTTGCCGACGAAGGTAAATACATTTACTGGTGTCAAGAAAATATTGCTGCAAGAACAATTAATTATGTTTTAGATAGCAATGGATATGCTACAACTGAAATGTATCCAGTTACTTCCAGCGCTTTTGATTGGAGTGTGGAGAATCCAGAGTCTTTTTCACTATATTCAACACCTACTTATCTAAAAAATTATGATAAAAACGATCTAGACTTTTTAGCTAATCCAAGAGACTACTCAGTCATGGATTTTGTTTTTAGATTTGAAGATATTGATAACATTGGCGAATATTTACCTGGTTATAATGTTTTTCTTTCTGGCTGCAAAGTCGAAACTTCAAATGAAGAACACGAGATTTATAAATCAGTTCGCATTTTTTACAACAACGGATACGAAGGTGGCATAATAAACCCAACAGCGACAGAAAATGGTTTTGATGTTGTTGGTGGTGTTCTCGATTTGAATGCCGATAACTTTTATGATTATGATGAAGAAACTTTCTTTGAAACAATATATGGTGAAGTCGAAAGTTTTGAATACAATTCAGAAGCAACAGAAAATGATGGAACACTTCCTTGGTATGAAACCGATACATTTATTTCCAACCATAAAAAAGGTGTCTTTGCCCTTAATGACGAAACATTTGTTCCTAAAACCGTAAATTATATCGAAGGTGGTAGATTCACTTCCAAAGCGAAACGTATCACCTATACAGATGAAACATACCATAATCTTGGCCGTTTTAAGATGTATTTATATTTTGAGGGTTGGGATACACATGTTGTTAATGAAGAGCAAGGATTTGGTTATAACCTTGATTTAGCATTCGCAGTGCAAATGTAATGTACTATATGGACAAGAAAAAAGTAGCATTATTTGGAATAGCTGGATTGTCGCTTGTATTAGCGGCATCTATTTCTATGACTATCGCTTGGTATAACGGTAGTTCGTATTTAGCTATTAATCAGATTAACGTTGGCTTACATGATAAGAAATTATCTATTTCCACAGATAATGAAACTTTTAGAGATTTCATTCCTAACGATGAACTGAATAAGGTTGGTAAATTCAGGGCCGTTAGTACGATGTTCTGCGAGGACTGGATTGAAAGAAAAGAAGCAAAACCTGTATTTAAAGGTAGTTTTGGTACATCATCCAAAGATGTTGTTAATAGTGTGGATGATGCCAACAATACCTCAGGCGGGTACTTCTCACAAGAAATCTTCATCAAGTGTGATTCCTCTGTTTATTTAACGTTAGATCCAGAACTAACCACATTTAATTCCGATGAAGAAGAAAACTTAAGTATGATTCAGGATTTACGTGAAAAATTCCCTGGTTTAACTGACGAGGAAATCTTATTCAACCTCAACAACGTTGTTAAATCATTGCGTATTTCGCTTCTCGTCTTAAATGATACAGGGGATGAAAGTGAAGAATTTCCTGATTATGCCTACTATATTATTGACCCATTTAAGGATAAAATAACTTTAATGGGTGGTATCCTAGATACCGATAAAGATGGTTTCTACGACTATTCTTTAGATAAAAATGAAGTCCTATACGGTCAGTCAATCTCGACTGACGAGGAAAAGTCAGTGGAAGAATGTATCGTTTATAAAGATCCTACTGAAGCTGATGAAGAAGTAAGCACAAAAGAACTCACATGCTTTACTTCCGGCAACAAAGCAAATGTTAGAAAAATTGATTTCGATGCTTCGTTTGCCAACGGCCTGGCTATTAAAGAGGAACGTTCAACCGCTCTCGAAGATGTGGAAGAACAAGTTTTAATTCCACTTGAAGCCGATGTCTCGAAGAGAATTATCTTATCTTTCTACCAAGAAGGATGGGACATCGAAAATACGGACTTCGTTAGATATTCTCATTTCTATGTGAATGTCATGTTTAAAATTGCCAGGGCTAGATTTTAGGAGGTGGACTTATGTCTGCATATTTTAATTATTTAGGGAAGTTGCTTGCTCAATTCTTTAGAGATTTAGCAGCGTTTTTCTATCATTTGATAGTGTGTCCATGGGGTGGCCACAGTAAAGGTTGGCCAAACATTGGATATAATTTCAAACTTTATAACGATTATTTGAAGGCATATTCGCCAGAATTTGGTCCTCTAGGCTGGATTATGTGGGTGTTATTCTTATTACTCGCTATCGGCATGATCGGTGGTGCGTGTTATGGATTATTCCTACTTATCCGTAAGTATGTTAAGTTCGCTAAGACTGAACTTGATAAAGATGCTTTAAAACGTCAAGTCGAAAGACTCAATTACGAGTTATATGACATGATGAAAGAAAGAGATAAGATTCTTGAATTAAAGATGAAATCTTTAGGTATTGACGGAAAACGTCCACCTGAAGAAGGTATGTCTGAAGAAGAACAAACTATCGATGAGATTCAATCTCGTTTCCCAAAATTATCACACGTTGATAATGAATATAACGGAAAAGATATGTCTATTCCTGAAGTCCCAGATCTTACTCTTGCACAAGTTTGCGAAAACTTCAGAAACTTCGCAGCAAGCCAAATGGGCTTGTATTACACAATCGACACCATCCGTCATGTTATTGCCGGTATCGGTGCGGGTAAAATTGTCATCCTTGAAGGTATTTCCGGTACAGGTAAAACCTCCATGCCTTATGCCTTAGGAAAATTCCTCAAGAACGATGCCAATATTTGTTCTGTCCAACCTAACTGGAAGGATAGAAGTGAACTCTTAGGTTACTACAATGAATTCACAAAGAAATTCAATGAATCAGAATTCTTAAGAGCCTTATATACTTCTATTTATAGAAGAGATGTTAACATTATCGTCCTCGACGAAATGAACTTAGCTCGTGTCGAATACTACTTCGCCGAGTTCTTATCCATTCTTGAAATGCCTAATCCAAATGAATGGAATATTGAAATGATTGGTTCTCGTGACCCTCACGATCCAAAACTATTTAAAAATGGCAAAATTAAAGTCCCACAAAATGTGTTCTTCTTTGGAACAGCGAACAACGACGATAGTACATTCACAATTTCCGATAAGGTCTATGACCGTGCTATCTGTTTATTCTTTGACAATAAAGGTATTGCCTTTGATGCTCCATTCCAAGGACCAATGGATATTCCTTATGAACAACTTCAACACTTATATGATGAAGCTCTTGAGAAATTCCCAGTGAGTGAGAAGACACTTGAAAACTTCGCTTTATTAGATGACTTCGTTATTAAAAAGTTCAGATTGGCGTTTGGTAACCGTATTTTGAAACAACTCAAACAATTCGTTCCATGCTTCGTTGCCTGTGGTGGCACTGAACTCGATGGTATCGACTTCATCTTTACTAATAAAATTCTTAAGAAGTTCGAATCCTTAAACATCGGCTTCTTAAAACAAGAACTTAAAGAACTTAATCAAATGCTCGATAAATTGTTCGGCACAAACACATTCCCAATGGCCCGTAACTTTATCGATCGTATGATTAGAATGAACTAATTTTAATAAGCAAAAATTTGCTTATTATTTCCCCTTATATTAAACTATTACTATGGCAAAATTATCAAAATATCAAACTCTCCAGAAGAAATTAATGGCTCAGACAACTAAGTTGTTTGATCTTAGTGATGCCAAAGAGCTTTATACTGCACTTTCTAATGGTCAAAATTCTTATTTAAGATTTGATAGATTTGAAAGTACCGCCATGGATATGACATGGATTAAACAAATTGAAGACTGTATCCCAGACCTCAATGAAATCGTTTCTAATCCAAAAAGAACTATTCAAACTCTCGCTGAAGTCGTGGAAGTGGAAAAAGTTAAAAGAACTACCCACGAATCTGTTCAGCATTTAGCGAGCCATTCTCAATTCGTTAAAACCATTGATGAAGATGGAAATGTTACTCCATCTAAGATTTTGAATGTTTACAACGATGACTTCTTTGCAATTTACGAAAATAAATTCGTTGCTACATTATTAAGAAGATTATTCTTATTCGTGGAAAAGAGATATGACTACATCATCCATCAAGCGACATTAAAAGATGTTGAGTTGTTATATTTCAAAAACAAAACCGAAATCAATGGTAGTGAAATTGAGATTGAAACAAAAATCAGATATTCAAAACCAGCTTTGGATGAAGCAGATGAAAAATTAAAAGAAATGCTTCGCAGAATTAATGATATTAGAAGATATCTTAGATTCTTTGGTGGTTCTGAATTTATGAGAATCTTACATCGTGAAAGAGATGTTAGAAACCCAATTCTTCAAACAAACATTATTCGTAAGAACCCAAAATACAGACACTGCTACCATTTGTGGCAATTTATCAATTCATATAATGAATCTGGTGTCGAAATTAAAGTTGAAGAAAACTTTGCTAAATTAACCGAAGAAGACTTAAAAGAAATTAATAAGGTTTTAACTATTAACTTCTTAGCCTTGAAAGGTAGAGATGCACCAGTTCAAGAAGCTAAACCAAAGATTTACCGTCCTCGTATTTTAAGAACGTATGACGATGAAATGTACAATCCAGGTGCATCTTTTGACTCACCTGTGGAATTCGTTCGTGTTGATGAGAAATATCGTCAATATAAGGAAACTTTGAAAGATCTCAATCCTCATCCTACTAAGGCGTACGCGGAATATATGAAAAATGAGTACGCGGATAATAAATTAAGAAGAGAAGAAACCGCTCAAAAGGATTCTTTAATTAAGCGTAAAGAAAACGAATACAAGAAATACGAAAAGACCCAAGAAGAACTTCTCATCAAAGAACAAGAAGATTGGGAAATGATTGGTGATCTTGCTGAACAACAAATTCAGGAAGAACAAGAAGAAAGACTTAGACCACTTCGTGAAAAACTCGGTATCCAAGGTGATGAAGATGAAACAAGAATTAACGATGCCATCTCCACTGAAGGACGTATGCAAGAAATCATCGAAGATGCTCCTATTAGAAAACCTTCTCAACCAGTCGAAGAAGAACCAGAAGAACTCGACTCCATGCCAATTGAAGTGGCGGAAGAAGTCGTTAGTAAAAAAGAGCCTCAAAAAGAAGAATCACAACAACCAGCCGAACAACCTAAAGAAGAAAAAGTTAAGGGCAGTTGGGGTGGTGCTCGTGCAGGTGCTGGTCGTAAACCAAAACCACGTCCTGAACCTGTAGAGGAAGTTCAAGAAGAACAACCACAACCTGAACCAGAACCAGTCGTGGAAGAAAAGACTGAAGAACCTGTTAAAGTTAAGGGTTCATGGGGCGGAGCACGTCCAGGCGCAGGTAGAAAACGTAAGGTTGTTGAACCAGTAGAAGAAGCTCCTGTTGAGGAAGAACCTGTGGTTGAAACTCAACCAGAACCTGTCCAAGAACAAGAACCAGTCAAGGTCAAAGGATCTTGGGGTGGTGCAAGACCTGGCGCAGGCCGCAAACGCAAAGTGGTTGAAGAACAACCTCAAGAAACTCAACCAGAGCCGCAGCCAGAACCAGTTATAGAAGAACCTCAACCAGTTGCTGAACAACGTGTCAAAGGTAGTTGGGGCGGAGCTAGACCAGGCGCAGGAAGAAAACGCAAAATCGTTGCAGAACCTGAAGAAGTTAAGGGAGAAACTCCTACAGAACCAGAGCCAATTAATGAATCAGAACCAGTAAAAGTGAAAGGCTCATGGGGAGGTGCACGTCCAGGTGCTGGTCGTAAACGTAAAGTGGTGGAAGAACAACCACAAGAAGCTGCTCCAATTGAAGAAAAACCAGTTGAACAACCACAACCTATAGAAGAAAAAGTTAAAGGATCTTGGGGTGGTGCAAGACCTGGAGCTGGTAGAAAACGTAAGGTTGTTGAACCTGAACCAGTCGTTGAAGAAACACCAGTTCAAGAAACTCCTATAACAGAAGAACAACCAGTTAAAAAACAACGTGGTGGTTATCGCCCAGGTGCAGGTAGGAAACCGAAGAAACCAGTGGTTCATATGGAAGCAGTGGAAAACACACCTGCTGAAGTTGTTATTAAAAAGCAAAGAGGTGGCGCACGTCCTGGTGCAGGTCGTAAACCAAAACCAAAGACCGAGCAACCTATTAAAGGCAAATGGGGAGGCGCAAGACCAGGAGCTGGCCGTAAGCCAAAACCAAAATCTGATGTGCCAGTCGTAAAGAAACAACGTGGTGGAGCACGTCCTGGTGCAGGAAGAAAACCAAAACCACGTCCAGAAAACGAATAAAAAGAATTAATTTATGTTTGGAAAAGACAAAAAAGAGAAAAAACCTAAAAGTAAAGCCAGGAAGATAATCGATTGGGTTGTCACTGGTGTCTTTGTGGCATTAATTACTGGAGTAGTCGTTGTCCAAATTATAAATAAAACAAGTAAGAACCAATTCGTCCTCGGACCTCAATATCAAAAGGTTCTTACAGACTCAATGTCCCCTGTCTATAAAGTTAACGATATTATTGTCGTTGAAAAGACAAGTGCAGCAGATTTGTATAAAAGGGTGAATGAGAAACACCAAGATGTTGATCTTTCATTTAAATGGGATATTGATGGCCAAGAAGTTTCTATGACGCATAGACTTCAAACAGTGACGTATTCCGAGGAAGTCCAATTTGATCCAATCTCTGGCGTTGGATACCATTACACATTTGTCGCACATGGTATCAATAAAACCAGTGAATGGTGTAAAGGCACTGGTGGCTACTATGATTGTACAAATCAAACTCAAACGTTCCATGAGGATGCAATCATAGGAAGAGTAACTAGAAAGAGTTACTTGATGACCTTTGCGACATCTATATGGGGATTACTAATATTATTATTAGTGCCTTGTATGTATCTCATCATTGCGAGTGTGCTTGATATATTCAAAGCGGTGAAAGATGATGATGAAGTTCCTGCAAATGGTGAAGTAGTGGGTGAAGCCAGTGATAAACCAAAAGATCCACTTGCTGGATTAAGTGAAAAAGAAAAAGAAAAACTCAAGAAGCAAATGCTTGATGAAATGTTAGGAAAGAAAAAATAGTTAGAAAGGAGAAGCGAAAGTATGTACAAACAAAAAAGAACTGCTCGTGCGTTATTTATTGTCTTTCTTGTTTTTACAGTTGTTGGATTGATTAGCATTGTTGCTTATCAATTTGTGCCACAGTTAAAGGACTATCACTTTATTACTTTAGGTGCTGCTTTAATCACATGTGGTTATGCTGCGGTTGCTTTTGCTAACCTTTATAAATTAATTTCCTACAATGAACAAATCCGTTCTCTTTATGTGGAAAATAGATACAACCTTTCTCGTGAAAGCTTGTTCTATAACTACACAATGTTTGAAAAGAGAATTAATAAATTAACCAAATTACATAAGAAATCGGGTTCTTATATCATTGCATTCACTGCATCAAAGAGAACCGTCATGAGAAACTTATATAGAAACGGAACTGTTACTCAATTAAATGGTTTCATTTCTGACTCATTAAACGAAATCTTGAGTCATAACAAACAATATGAACAAGATGATTTTGCATATTGTTATTACCATGGCCAATTTGTCATCTATACATACTTACCACTTAACAAAGTGCAAGATATCATTTTGAACATTCAAAAAGAAATCTACGCAATTGTGGCAAGAAATGACTTAAAGGTTTATACAATACCATATTTCGGTGTTGCGGATGTGAGACCAGAATTATCTTTATTTGAATGTTTAGATAACGCATTAACTGCAAGAGATTATTCTGAAAAGCACTTTGAAGCGGAAACATTCTATTCTGATGATTTAAGAAAAGATGCTTCTTTAAGTGAAGTTGAAGAATTAAGAGAAGCTATCAAGAACAATGAAATGGAAGTTTATTATCAACCAAAATTCCATTTAGCCACGAAGAGGTTTGTGGGCTGTGAAGCTTTGGTGAGATGGAATTCTCCAAGATATGGTTTATTAGCACCAGGCAGATTCTTAGATAAAGCAGAAATCTCTGGTTTAATTCATGAAATTGATATGTTTGTCTTTAAACGTGTCTGTGAAGACTTAGCGTCCATTCGTAGAAAAGGTGACAGAATGCTTCCTGTCTCTGTCAATTTCTCTATGTATGAATTCTATTCACAAGACTTCTTTGACAACATCTCAAAGATTATTAATAAAACCGGTGTTTCTACTTCTTTGATCCAAATTGAAGTTACTGAAACAACCGCACAAGCAAATCCATTTATGACCACATCTATTCTTAAGAAACTAAAAGAAAATGGTTTCCGTATTTTAATGGATGACTTTGGTTTAGGTTTTTCTAACCTAGGTAATTTAAACAGAATGGAATTTGATACAGTTAAGATTGATAAGACATTTATCGATGGTTTAATTACCGACGCAAAGAGTAGAGAAATCGTTAAATTCTTAATTGCTTTATGTAAAACAAACAATATGGAAGTTATCGCTGAAGGTGTTGATAAGGTGGAACAAGTGGAAATCTTAAGAAAAGCCAAATGTGATGTTATTCAAGGTTTCTATTATTCCAAACCATTACCAATCAGAGATTATCAAGACTTCCTAAAGAATAACCCATTTGAAAAGAAAGAGGAGGCTGAATAGTATGATTTTGATCGTTGGCAGTAATCATGATGATGTCATCTATTTTCAAAGTGCATTAAAAGACGCTAAAGAAGAAATTATTCTTAACAAGTATCGTGCATCTATCGGCACCATCCTCAATCAAAACGTGATGGTTCTTCAAGATGTCTATACATCCTATGTTAGCAGTGCATTATTAACTCATATCATTGAGAAATACTTCGTTCTCATGGTATTTGTCGTCGGCACATGTTTTGCGCAAAATAAAGCCTTAAAAGTGGGAGATATCGCTATCAGCGAAATGGCGACATTTGGTGATGTTGATCAAATCAAAATGCTCAAAGGTACAAATCTTGGTCAAATCCCAGGATACCCACAACTCTTCTATTCCCATAAAGAATTAATTAGAAATATGGAAGAAGCTCTCAACAGTGTTGGAGCGAATAACTATATGCGCTGCACATTTATGAATTCTTCCTACTATAGAAGAGATGAACAATTAATCGAAGAATTATCAATGGAAGATAATATCGCAAATAGAAATAAGAACACTGTCCTTGATGGTGTGACAACTGGTGTTGCTTTAGCGGCACATCTATTTGATATTCCATTTATTTCCGTCAAAGTCATTGAAGGACAAGCTGGACAAAGAACATCCATTGATTCATATATGACAATTCTTGAAGAATATAGTGTTGTCGGAAAAGCCGTTACTGTCTGTATTGGTGAAATCAGCCGTAACGATGTTTTGAGAGGATAATAATTATGAAACAAAAACAACAATCCTCATTAAGAACATATATTTCTAAGAGTTACTTAGCTTTAATCATTATCGCAGCGGTGATGATTATTTCACTAGGTTTATTCTTAGTTGGTTTTATCGTTTTAGATGGAACGCTTCAATTAGTATTTGAAATAGTGGGTGGCTCTCTCTTACTACTTTCACTTATTGGAGTATTTGTTTTATTCATTCTTTCATCCGAAAAACAATATAACTTGTTCTATAACACCCTTTACAAGGGAAGTATGAAGAACTTAGAAGCTATTAAAGATAGAAATTTAGAAGTTGATCAAATTCCTGATGAATCAGTGAAAGAATTCCAAGAAATTAACGAAATCTTCAATGATATTAATGATCAATATAAAGGCAAAATTATTACTTCTAAAGAAGGCGATATTGAGAATATCCCATTAGAATACTTTGATGATGAAAAAGTATTGGTCAGCTATGACTCATTGATGAATAACATCGTTGATTTAATTATTGTTACCAAATCATTTAGAAATGCTTTAGTGGAAATCTATTATGACTTACAAGCGGAAGATATCTCTGAAAACGATGAGAAGAGAATCTTAAATAAGATTAAAGAAGGTCTTCAATATAAGAACTTATTAATTTCTAAGAACAAGAAACAAAATGGTTTCATTATTTATGTTCCTGTCTTTGATAGTGTTTCTCAACTTCAAGAAGAAATCGAAGGCTTGTTCCGTCACATTTCTATTATCAAGAGAACAAATGAAGGTAGAAAGATTGTCGCTCCAAAAGTAGCGATAGTTATTTATCCATATTCTTCACCAGAAAATATGGTCAATGATTTAGCAATCGCAAAGAGAAGTGATAAGACAATTAATGTCTTCTTACCATCTAAAGAAAATAAAGCTAATAATTCTCCATTATTCGAAAATCTCAATGTTAATGAATTAGCAAAGATATCTGAAAGATTGGATTTATTAGATATCGATGATGTTGATGGTCAAAAAGAAATCAATCGCGCCTTGAATGATATTTGTAATTACTTCTCATTCACATCTGTTGGCTACGCAAAACTCAATAAAGTTAAGAAACAATTCCTTTGTGAATATTCATATTCTCCAGAAGAAAAACACTTAGTATTACAAGAAAAACCAATCTCCGCGAAGTTTATCAATAAATTAGTGGAAGTTAAAGATAGTGATCAATCTTACTATTTCAGCAATAGACAACACCTTAATGATTCTTTAGCGGCGTTTATCGATAGTCACGAAATCAAATCTGGTTTGTTCTATCTCGTTATGAAAGATGGTATCGCTGTCGGTGTTATTTACTATCTCAATAACGATAAAGAGATGGAATACGATTGTTCCATCAAGCAAGGTTTAATTAATATTTCCAACAAGATTGGTAATTACATCAAATCTATTGATGATCAACATATCGCAAATATCAACGCGAAGAGATTCCAAGAAGTCTTAAAACTCAATAATGATATTCTCTATTCTGTTAACCCAGATGATTATTCATTATTCTTTGTGTCCGCAGCGCTTCAATCTATTTGTCCAAGTGCACAAATAGGTGAGAAGTGTCATAAAGCCTTATATGGTAGTGATACTCCATGTAAAGCTTGTCCACTTGTGACCAAGAAACATATGGTGGAAATCTTAAAACGTCGTAAATTTGAAACTAGTGTCGTTTTACATAACTCCGAAGATAAAGCGGAACACCTATACTTAAAACCAATGGAAAAGAATAAGAATACAAGTGACTTGTTCTCACCTGATTTCTTAATCAATTCCTATTACTCCTTCTGCTCATACTTAGAAGATGAATTCGCCTTAGAACATGAAGGTGAAATCTTATTCTTAAATATCGATAACGTTCCTCAATTAATTAAATCATTAGGTAACGATGGTTATATCAAGGCGATTAGAAACTTCTTTGATGCTATTAGAGAAGAAATTGATATGAACTTAACATTATATTTATATAAGAATGATAACTTTGCGTTATTATTCCCAAGCAGTTCAAAAGAAGATGTTATCTCTTTAACCGAATCCTTGTATAGCCTTGCTAAACAAAATATGGTGGGTAGCAAACAAGCTGCATTAAACATTTCTTACTATGACTTCAAATACCCTGAATCAAGCAAGGAATATAAATTATGGATAAATCATGCCGAAAAAGTCATGACAGGTCTCAGAAGAGGCAAAAAGACCGATTTAATTTACTTTAATGAAGATAAGTACACTAGAAGTGCTTCTAGAGAAGAATTCATGCTTCAAAATGTTCTCGAAGCCTTCAAGAGAAAGAAATACTTCATGGAATATCAACCAATTGTTGGCAATAGAGATAGAGTTATCCATGGTGCTGAATTATTGCTCAGATTAAACGATCCATTTACCAATGCTCCACTTAACATTGGTGAGGCAATCAATATCGTGACCAAACACAACCGTATTGATTTGGTCGCAGAAGCTATGACTGATTGTCTAGAAAAATTATTCCAAGTTGCGGATTTACCATTCTTCCAATCCATGGGCCTAGAACATTTATCTGTGAACGTTGATTATCAAACATTATCTGATAAATCATTTATTGAAAGCTTTGATTCTTTAACCAAGAAACATAACGTTCCAAAAGGATTTATCTGCTTTGAAGTTCCTGAATCTGACATTATGGATCATTATGATGAATTTAGAGATTTACACTTCGAAAACGAAGTCTTGGTGTGTGACCAATATCATGGTGAACTCTTAAGACTTGACCAATTACAAGCTATTGGATTTAAAGAAGTTAAGATGTCTAGAGACGTTATCTTAAATATCATTAATGATGACGTTGCCTTACAACGCGCGAATGATGTTTGGAAGTTTGCAAACGAAATCGGTATGTTTGTGACATTTGTCGGTGTTGAAAAACGTCAACAAGCTGACTTATTACATGATGATGTCCGTGATAGTAACTTCCAAGGTCGATTCTTCTATTCCCCAATGAGTGAAGAGAAGTTCTTCAAGACATTACGTGAATCCTCAATTAAATCAATTGCGGATTTAGATAACTAATAAAACAAACAAAAAAGATGCCCAATACAAACAGGGCATCTTTTTCTTTATCTATTAAAAAAGCTGGAAACCACCAGGTACATGACCGGTCTTGATACGAATCCAGCACACATATTAAAACAAAGCATTATATTTTATTCAATAAGATTTGTTATTTCTCTTTCTTGACTGATTTCTTTTCTTTGCTTTTCCTGTTGATAATCAAACTCCTAAAGAAGTGCACTAAGAAGGTGATACAAACCACCAAGACAACTATTTGAAGAATTGTGACGTTAAATAGAACCGCGATATATTTAGCCACTTTTGGTGCAAAATATGTACTGATTGCGGCGATTTCAAGTAACGAGAAGAATGCGCTTAATAGTGATATATATCCAACACCTAATTTATATGTATTGTTTTCTCTTCTGCTAACTCTAATGGTTTTAATCGCGTTAACAAATCTTAAGATACCAAATGGAGCGATGATGAATAAGAATAATAAGATGTCTTTTCCTAATGTTGCGTCTGTTGTCATTAAGAATATTGCGGCGAATGTAATAACACCAGAGAAGAAGAAATAGGCAAAAGCATTGAATAAGAGTATAAAAGATGATTTGCGGTTTTCTGCAATTTTATTATCGCCAACTTGTTTCAATATCTTTCTGTGCCACAAGTAGTTGATTAATCTTATTAAACCTGTACCAAGATAGAATGCTGCTAAAACGATATAAACCCAGTGTTGTTTAGCATTTAATAAAGCAAGGATTGCTAGATACACTGTAAAGATTAATCCAAAGAACATTGCAACTTCATGTTCATTAAACCATCTAATGGTATGTTTGATTTTTGCCCCTGTAGAGAGTTCTTCTTTGGTTTTACTACGAATATCTGTGGATAACGCTAAAAGGGCGGCAATAATCGTAAAAGTGGCATTTAAGGCTACATCTATGATGTATACCCAGATAGGTTTATCACTAAAAGTGAATGTAAACGGATTTAAATTCTCTCCTGGGAAGAATTGATTCATTAACACTAATTCGAAAATAAGTATTAAATAAAATGAACTTAATAAATCATTATTACGATATGCATGTGAAAGTGGTGCATAGTTTTTCTTAATAGATATATGAAGTATTAATGAAATGAATAACTTTAATAACGCTACTCCACCAAAGATGAGATATGCAAGTGGCCAATATAACATTGTGTTATTTGGATCATTCCACAATGACATCACAAGTAAGTAGTCCATCATAATAACGACACTTATGACTTGGAATACACCTTGTACGCGCATGGCTTTATATTCATCTTTGATACCCATTGGAACAAAGATAAATAATCCTTCAAACATGAAGTGAACACCGATAGTTATAAACCACCAGTTTTGAAGATATGAAAGATAAAAACAAAATCCGCCGATAGCGAAAGATGCTATAGCGGATATTATTTCTAATAAGATTGTTGAAGTTTTATTTTTCATAAATCTTATTGTATAAGGATTGTTTTGATTTTAGTAGTAATAGTGCATCATCAAGGCGTATTATTAGCCGGAATGGTAATTGATATCGTGCCAGTGTAATAAGTTGTCGATACACCATTTACTACAACGACTAATGTAGTGGCGTTGTTATCGTATTTAAAGAAGTTGATTATCAATGGTTCTGTTAGAACAGTTTTTGTTGAGTCAATAGTAACTGTGTAAGTTGTTCCTTGGAATGTTACATTGATTCCAACCTTTTGACCTGTTGCTGTGACATCGTAATAAATACTTAATGCGGAAAAATCAACTTGTTGTCCTCCAGCAACCGAACCTGTAAATGCGCCTGTGTTGGCATCATATGAAGCGCTTCTATAATCAACTTTACCTCCATAGCCAATGTTGCCAGGAACAGCATTAAATGTGAACGTAACGTTTTCAATATGAACATCTGGAGAAGCCCCTAAGACGACTAGATATTTAGTCATATCAGGATCATCAGCGGAGCAGTATTTAAATGGTTCAACAGCATCACCTACACCCTTAATACATGCATAGGCTAATGATTGAATATTTATTGCATTGATATTAAGTAAATATGACTTCCGGTCATTTGAAGGGCTCGTATCAACTGCCCCTGCCTCAACCAGATTTTCCGTCGTACCATCCGCTAATTTAAAGTATGGTATTGTACTTGTCGAAGTACATTCAAATATCAAGGTACCCAAATCCCTTGATCCGTTATTATCAATCAATAGTGTGATTGCATTTTTGAATTGAACAGATGGGTAGAAATTATCGCCATTTGAAGGTGCAGAAATTACTGATGGACTTTGATTCATTTTCATGTATGTAGAATGATATTCAATATTTGGACCAACAGCATCCATACGGAATGGTTCAAAGTCATTGATTAAATCACCAACATATGTTGCCTTGTCAGCACTTGATTGTGCTAATTTATAGAGCTGAATTGAGGTTTGATTGCCGGTAAAACATGAGAAGTATCCGCTGTTCCACCTTGAATAATATTGTATTTTATTATGCGTGTAATTGCCTTGTGAAACAATGCTTGCCGTTCCATCGGTTAAAATAGAAATTGACCAGTTGGCATTTCCGTTAGTATCTGGTGTTGCCTCCGTTCGTAAATAGTTTTGGCTGGACGAACAGGCATACAAGAAGCCATTTCCAGAGTCAAATCGCCAACCAGTTTCAGTTCGGACAATGGTAAATCGTTGTGCATTGCTCGGCACGTTTTGAGCTTTAACGTATGGCGGTGCAAAGTTTACGCTCGACGATCGATTTCGATAGTTGCTCGCTTGCGAGCCCATAAAGTAGTGGGTCGGTGTATTACCGCTTCCTGTCTTTGCGGCAATCATGACTTGATCACCACTTTTAATTTCGCTAACAATATTTACTCTCTTCCAAACTTCTATCAAAGCATCAAAATATTGAACTTTACTTTGTGTCGTATTGAAATACACGTTATAAGAAGGATTGACTGTAAAATTTGTATATTTTGCATAATCTGTTGGACTATTTTCTACATCTGAACCTAATAAGTCATAATAAGTCACTGTTTTAAATGGGTGAATCGTGCCTTGAATTTCAATTGTTTTTGAAATTGTAAAATGGACGTTTTGAATGGTTTGACCGATTTGTTGCTTGTAAATATAGAACCAACATCTAACATTTGGATATCCATCATAGTCGTTATTAACATTTTCATTACTAAATCCAGTTGCGCCAGCAGCAACTACTTCAGGTTTTGCTAGATATGAAGATAATGAATATGTAGCGAAAACATTACTTCTAATGTTGTAACATAGATATCTATCTGGATCACCGACATTTTGGAATCTATATCTTGTATAATATCCAGATTGAACATATGGATCGAATTTCCATTGCGAATAAGGAATTCTATTTGAGTGTCCTTCTTCGTAGATTGTGTCGTAGTCGAATGTTCTTAGCCAGTTGGATCCATTGGTTCCGTGTTCATAAACACCGTCGCCTTTTGGAAATGCTAAATAACCAGTTCCGTCATACAAAGTAAAAATTGTTTTTCCATCATTTGGATCTGTTCCAACTTCGTCAAAAATAAGTTTGGCAACACCGGTTGTTTCGTTTAAAACATAACCGCTTGTGTCTCTAACTTCTTTAACTTGTAAAACAGCACGGTTATTTTGTGTTTGTGTTCCCATCGCATAGTCGAGAGAATATGTGCTTGTTTGTTCGCCCTTATAACCAGCAATAACTAAAGTTGAGTCATCTACGATTTCTGATGAGTAGGAAGTTAATTTATAGTTAATAGCATCAGTTAATGTTGTTGTTTGCTCTTCGATATAATCACCAATAGTAAAGAATCCACCAGGACATTGAGCAGTCATTTTGTGACCGCCAAAAGCGCCAGCAGCGTTTGTAATATTTGAACCTTGTAAAGCACCCTTGTATGGGCCAGCAGTACGTCCAGCATTAGCATCAAAGTCATCGTTAACGTTGCGCTCATTACCTGTGAATTTATTATCAACTGCATCATATGAAATTTGAGTTTTTGGACCTCCAATAGTGAATTTCATTGGCATATGTCGTTTGTTTGTTTCAACTTCTATTCCTTCTTCTGGAACGAAAATAGGAGTATGAACTAAATTTGCAGCCAAATATGGTTCGTCTGAATTAACGTTTTGTGGTGAATATGTGCAAAGATATTTTTGCCCAACTGGAGAATAAATATAGTAATCATTTTCGCCTGAACATTCTGTAAAACGGGAAACACCGTTACTGCCAAAAGATGTTTTAAAGCAGAAATAATAATCATCCGTTTGTGGTGGAGTACTACTCGTCCATTCAACCGGTAACATCTTGTCGTAAGCACCGTTTGCGCCTGCAACATAATGCAAGAAATATTTTTTGGTAACACTGTTGACTGTTTGTTCAAAAGAAATAGTGAAACAGTTTAATTCAACTGTGCCTTGTGATGATTCGTTTGTGGCGACAACTTCAGCATATTTCCATTTTTCGTTTGTGGCATCATAGAAAATGTAAGAGCCGTCATTCATGCCATAGAAATCATATCTACTTTCATTACCATGGTTAATTGGTTCTGTTGGATCACCATTTTCATCAACACCATATTCAATATATACTGGCTTTTCAGTTAAAATGTTTTCTGGTTCGACGTGTTCAATTCCTTTATAGTGTTGAGCATTATCGTTCGGATCGTAATAACGGATATATTTAGATGAACCGGCATCACCAGAAGAGTAACCTATTGATGATAATGAATATGGTTTTGTCCCGCTATTACCATCTTGTCCAATTGTGTAAACTTCATTTGAAGAAGAAACAGCATTGCTAAATGTTTTGCCTGGACTTGTTTCGCTTGTATATCTTCTAGCTAATGGGTTGCTATAACCTGTTGAGTATGTATAGGCTAGTGCATCATATGCGTTAGATGCAACTAATTGAGATGTGTAACTACTAGAATCAGATGTCGATTCAAGAGGTTCATCAGTATGACCAAAATAACCATATGTATTGATCATTTCATATGTGTTGTTTCTGTCGTTATATATAACGCAGTTGTTTAAATAAACGTTATAGAAAACATTTGGATTATAAACATGTCCTGCTAAATATCCAACATATACGTGAGATCTATGCGCGGCATGCCCAATAGAACCAGGAGCATCACCAACAGCACCACCAGCATTAATGGATGGAGAATCAAAATATAATTCATTCACGACAGCATTTGAGGCAACATAACCAAAAATGCCAACATCTGAATATCCAGAACCATCAATATGTAGATTTTGGACTGTTAAATTATGACCGATTATATGACCTTCAAAAGGATGTCTTGCAGATCCTATAGGAGCTAATGCTAAAGAACCACTGTAATACTCCATGTTTAAGTAAGGAGTATATTCGCCTTCTTGAATAACACCATTATCGTTGTAATCATAGAAAAGATAAGGATATTCTGTTGTTTGCTGACCGTGTGGAACACTTGATGGTTTGCCAAATTGTTTTCCAAATTCAAAATACGTATTATTATCGAAACCATATTCGCCACCTTCATGCAATCTAACCAAATTGTAATAGTGGACTGGCCTTGTAATGACATATGGATTATTGGCACTACCATGAGGATAAACACTCTCATCAATTTCGCCATCTCTTCTATCGAAGTAACTAGTCAAAATAGAACTAGGAATATTTGTTTCTGGCTCAATTGTTTCCATGGCGCTAAACCAAGAAACGGTCGAAATAATTAAGGCCGCACTTAAAGTTGCAATCACAGTCGATAATAATGTGATTAATCTTGCTTTTTTACTTCTAAATATTTTTAATTTTAGCAATTTCATTGTTCGACCTCCTTATTACTATGTTGATATTTTTGTATATGTTATTGTCAGATTCACTATTTGGCAGTTGTTATCATTAGTGACATATAACATAAAGTATGAATAACTTGTGTTTGTATTTGTTAATGTAATTGTTGCACCTTTAACTGCTTTTGCTAAGTTTGTGGCATTTGACGGAGTAGTTAAAGCAGTTGCCCCATAACTAATACTTAATATTACTTTTTCGGATGTGTTGTTTGAGTAAGTGAAAACAATTTGAGAAATATAATAACCACTTGGTGCACTAATATTTCTTAAATATGCACCAGTTTTACCGAATAAAATATAAGTCGTAGATGATGGATTTGCTGCAGATGCTTTAGCACCATTTCCTCCACCGAAAACTAAACCAGCGCCATCACCCGTAAGAGTTTGATCGCCTTGCGTTCCTGTAATGCCATAGAAATTCTGTGTAAAATCAAGTGATATAACCACGGTATCGGATTGGCTTCCTCCGCTGCTAACCGTAATAGGTTGAGCACATGTTTTGCCTTGATATGTAATAGTTATAGAAGTATCGGTTGTTGTTAATTCATAAGATGTTGTTGGGCTGAATGTAAAGCCGCTCGAGTTGCTAGCATAAGAAACATCAGTTGTTGATCCATCATTGTAATGTAATGTGATTTCTAAACCAGTAGGATCAAATGTTTCTCCAGCTGTATATGCAATTTTTGTTGGAGCTGTTTTAACTGAAATGCTGACCAAAGAGACAACCGGTGCTACGTTTGTTTCGACTTTCTTATATAATTCAATACTCGATTGTGTGCTTGTGTATGGAATGAAACGGCCACTTCCGTTGTTGTGATTGTATTGCAAACTACCACAGTCTGCATTTGTACTTGTTATTGTGGCTGTTCCACTGCTTATTGAAACAGTCCAAGTTCCAGTTCCGTTACTATCGTAGTTAATTTTCTTTGCTGCTTGGGTATATAATTGACCACTCGATGATGTAAATGTCCAAGCGCCTGTTGTACCGCCTACTGTAAATTCAACACCATCACATTTGAATGGAATTGTACCATTGTTATCAATTGTAACGGAGGCAGGCAATAACAAATCACCAGATTTTGCGCCAGCAACCACATTGTATTGAGCACACCCAATTAATACTATGTCGCCAGCAGCTAATCCTGCAGTACTGGTAATCCTTTGATAAATATAATAGACAGGTCCTGTGCTAGACACAGTGATTGAATATGTCGTTTCTTTTGTAACACCACCTTCTGTATAAGTGATAGTAACTGTCTTTGAACCAGATGTTGACATATCTGGAGAACTAATTGTTAAATTTGGTGAGGAAGTGACATTTGCGGTCGTACCATCGCTATATGTTGCTGTAACAACACCATTTCCAATCGTAAATGTATCACCAACATTGAATGTTACTGTTTGTCCACTTATAGCAATTGATGATAATGTTTTAGTTAAATTTGACCAAGTTAAAGTGAATGTTGCTTCTACTGGATTGCCATTTGAATCTAAATCAGTAGTGGTCGCTTTTATGGTTGCGCTTCCAGAAACAGAGTTAATAGAGATTTGTCCTGAACTTTGATTAATTGTTAATCCTGTTCCGCTTGTTATTGACCATGTAACATTGTTACTTGTTGTAGTATCGCTATATGTAACGAGTGCGGTTGGCGTCCAAACATATGGAATAGTTCCGTTTGAAACAGTCTTTGTTCCACTCGTTATATCGGTATTTCCATCTTTAATTGCTAATGACGTGACGGAAGCAAGTGTTCCTTGTTCGTAATAAATAGTGTAGCTTTCGCAATAAAGTGAGTTAACAGTTGCGGCAATTGTTAAAACAACATTTTGACCATTTTGAACTGTTAAATCATTAGTTATCATTGGTTCAACTGTGACGAAATTAGTTGACCATGATCCATGCCAACTTGAATCATTAAAGTTAGCAGTGGCAATGGAAGAAATGGTGTTGCTTCCGACAACAGCGTTAAAATTACCAGCACCTTTATCGGAGTTGGATTTCATACTCAAAAGAATTCTTGTGATTTTATAACCTTTATAACCGCTTAAAGTTAAGGTCATTGAGTTACCTGCGGTTAATTGATATTTCTGATTATAAGTGGATGAATATATAGCACTCGAGCCAGATGGAACATCTCCTGATGCAGTAACTGCACTAGTAGATGTAATTGTGTAAGTTGCATATGTTTCCGAACCATCAGAAACCCTAATAATGCATGTATCTTTAATATTTGTGCCGTGAATAGTTGCAGTAAGGGTAGATGTACCTGCCGCCAAACCATAAACAGTAATTGTTCCATTTTGTATTTCGAAGTTAGAACCTGTGTATGTGGTGGATGAAGTTAATACGGTTGCATCGGAGCTTGAAAATGATAAAGAACCTGATGTTCCTATGATTGACCAATCGACATCTCCATTAAACGAGAAGTCTAATGTTAAACTCGAGTTCAAAGTAATTACTTCATTCGTTCCATCAATATCTATATTGTAATTGTAAATAGTGATTTTAAACGTCTTATCAGCGTAGAAGTCACCTAATGTTGCGCCGCCATTATAATGGACAAGAACTGAAAGGTTATTTCCTGAAATATTTAATGTTTGACCATTAGCATAATATGTTCCGCCAATACTAAAAACACAATCTGATGTGACATCGATCTCACCAACTGTTGCAAAGTGTCCTGTAACGACCAAACCACTTGTGTCGAATTGATCACCTTTAACATATGTTGTTTTAGTTGGTTGAGTTGTAATGGCAATATATTCAAGAACATCTGCTAAAACAGTGATAGGGAATGAACCATTTTTTGTAGTACCTCTATCCGTATATGTAACATTAATGGTTTTTGGACTACCAATGTTAGTGAATACAGTTTTATTTGGAATTAATGTTCCTTCGCCTGAAGTCGTGTAAGAGCAATCGGAAGTTACATTAAGTGTAAACGTATCATTATTAGGTTTTGTATATGTTGCGATACATGTTATGCCCCTTAAACTGAAATATTCACCGACACTATAAATTGCATCTGAACCTTGTGGTCCGGTAATAGATAAACTTGTTAAGGAAGCACTAATGATGTCATTTTCATGGAATCGATATAAACTAATGTCATTTTTGGACGTTCCATAATACGCAAATTTGGAATTAGCAGTGTCATATTGCATTTGCATTGAACTGTGTGCGGCAGATTTAACAACAGCAGAAGTCCCGTTATATGCTAATGTATTAGACATATTTTCAGCACTAGAATTAGAAATGATGCCGTCTGTTGTTGTGTTGTTACCAACATAGTAGTTGTTATCTGTGCGGTATGTTCCATTTGCTCTATCATATGTTAAAGAGGCATCATCAATTGCATCAGTTGAATAAACTGTGTCTTTTCCGTTTGATATATAATCACCAATATTTAATTGGTTGTTGTTTGTATTGATACCACTTGATGATCCAATTGTTTCAGAGCCTGTTGCTTTTGAACCATCTAAAATTTGTTGGCTAGAATCTGTAATGTATGAAGATAAATATTGGCCGCTATAAGAGCCGCCAACATCATTCATACGAATGTATTTGCCTGTATTATTATTTCCATAGGTTGAAGTAGAAAAATCTCTAATATAGAAATCAATATTAGAAATATCACCAACAAGATTATGAATGGCATCTGTGGAATTAATATGGTCTTCAACGAAGCCATCGACTAATTTTTCATTATATGAACACTCAATATAAACGATTGATTTTTTAATAGTACCAACATTATATAGTTCAGGAACAATTGTAATCTTGTTGCCGTTTTCTGGATCAACAGGTTGATTGTTCATCAAAGAGATAAACGTTGATGGTGTTTTTCTAGAAGCAAAATACGCAATAGAAGTTCTATACATTGCGTCTTCTTCATCTTTATAGGTTCCTTGGTCTTCTGAAATGCCAACACCAATTGGTATTGCAGTATCACTATTAAATGGTGTGTATGAAGTAGCGATGCATTGGAATTGAACAACGTTCGAAGTTAATAATCTAATGCCATCAGCATCTGTTAATGTTGAACTAGCTAATTTGCGAACATCAATTTCAACTGCCTTCGTGGTTGTATCCAATCCATTAGGAAAAGATAATTCGGTTCTGATAACGATATTTGAATAAACATTTCTAGCTTTAATGTATTGGTCGTAATCAGGCAATACAAATTCGCTTGCATCATTAGTAAAAGCAACACCCTTCTTTAGGTCGTCGTCATATTTTAGAATTGTAAAATTATCAATAATTAAATTTCTTGATGCCGATTTAATTGAAAGATTGGTGGAGTGTGTAACTTTATTAGAATTGTACCAGGCGAACGTGGCTGCGCCTGCAACTGCAACAGAAAAAGAAAGATTGGCGATTGCGCCTGCTAATGCTAAAACTTTCTTTTTACTTAGACTCATTTTTAATTCTTCTTTCCTTAGAAATAAAAAACCGAAGTTTTTCATCCCCTCGGCAACTGGCTGTCTTCGATTAAGACCCTATAGCTTTGCGTCACCACATCACTGTGGGTTTGCTATTAACGTCTTATATTATATTTATATAAATAATATCACGCAAGTGTTTTTGTATACGCGTATATGAATAAAGATTTATAAAAGTGCAAAATGTATGTACAAAAGATGTACAAATGGTATTATTATTCATGAGGTGATATTATGCCCACAGTTTATAAAACCAATAGAATCAACATTAGATTATCTAATGAAGATAAAGACTTGTTAGAAGCCGCAGCAAAGAGAAATAGACAAAGTCTATCTTCTTACATTATCAGCGCGGCTATTAGACAAGCAGATCATTCTGGTTATATAGAAGAATCTAATAACTCTCCATATAAATCCATCTGCAGCAAAGAAATTTTAGATTTTTATTATTCTGCGGAGAATTATGTTTTAAGTTGTAGCAATGATTTAGAGAGAGTAAAGGAACTATATTTATCTACTATTAAGAGGAACAAAGAGGAAGCTAATACATTCGCGAATAAATTAGTTTTAGTGAGGAAACAATTAGATGATGACTTAACCTTCTTCATGGATAGTGACCCTGCTGTGGATTCAAGAGAAGAAGTCATACTTGCGTATCCTGGTTTTAAGGCTATTAGATTTCATAGAATTGCTCATGAATTATATCTATTAAATGAAAAGCTGTTCGCAAGAATTATTGCAGAAGAGGCTCATAAAGAAACTGGTGTAGATATTCATCCAGGTGCTACAATTGGATCACCTTTCTTTATTGACCATGGCACCGGTATTGTTATTGGTGAAACCACAGTCATTGGTCAAAGAGTAAAGATATATCAATCAGTGACATTGGGAGCGTTATCATTAGCCAAAGGCAGTAAGATGAAAGGTGAAAAACGCCACCCTACAATTGGTAATGATGTTACTATATATGCTGGTGTATCTATTTTAGGTGGAGATGTACAAATTGGTGATCGTGTCACAATTGGTAGTAACGTCTTCTTAACCGAATCAATACCCGCGAATACGCGCGTATTAAATGGAAAACCAGAATTGGTTCTCCAAGAAAGAAAATAAAAAATAGTAGAAGTTTTTTAACTAGTTAATATAATAATTTATGAAATCGAAGGGAGAATTTTTATGAGAAAACTTCAAGAACTCTTTTATAAAATCGGTAGAATTGTTAACTTTGTCATGGTTGGTATTCATGGCTTAGTGGTTCTCATCAACATCATTCTTTTAATCGTTGATGCAATTGCTGGTAATTATGTTGCTGACAATATCAGCGCTATTATCACAAACATTATCTTTGCCGGTTTCGCTGTTGCTTTGATTATTGTGGATCGCATTTATGCAAAGGATGCCCTTAATGCACCAATCAACAACTTAAAACCAGTCATCATCTTAATGGTTGGTGGTTTATTTGTCGCATTCTGGTGCCACGTCGCTGGCGGTGTCTTTGGTATCATCGCAGCCATCCAAGAAAAAAACAACGGTGGCGAAGCTAAGAAAGAAGAACCAGCTGAAGAGAAAAAAGAAGAAAAGGCTGAATAATTCAGTTTTATCAAATTACAGATGGGACCTATTAAGGTCTCTTTTGTTATATGCATTTATCTAATATTTGGTATAATTAAAACAACAAAAAACATTTATCCATTATTATCGCGATTTTTGGATTGATGTTATTTACTACTTTATAGGAGGTCTCTATCCATGGAAGAAGAAAAGAAAGAAGTAGTCGAAGCAGAAGTTAAAGAAGAACAAGTTGAAGAAGCTCCTGCTCAAGAAGTTAATGCTGAATAAAATGAGAAAAATGCATTAGTCGCATTCATTCTCGCCGTTGTTGGCTTTGTCTTAGCATCAACCGCTCTTGGCTTACTCATTTGTGGTATTATCTCAAAGAGTTTTGTCAAGAAAGTTAACGGCCCAGTTGAAAAGAAACCACATGCTGTTTTCTACAAAGTAGCCAAAGTTGCCGCACCAATCGAAATTATCGTTGGTATCGTCTTACTCTGTTTAGCGGTTCTCGGCTTATTGATTTGGCTCATTTACTTCATCGTAGTGGTCGTTATTATTGGTGGCGCAGCTGCTGCTGATGCTGCATCAATCGCAATGTTATTATTCTAATCATTAAGTTAGAAAATGGAGAAGAGGGTTTATCCCTCTTTTCTTTTTGTGTTTGAATAATAATTCTATAGTAAGATAGAATAGTTAGCGAATTTACTATGGATCTATTAGCGTGGCATAAATATAACAAAGAGTTACTTCATGAGAACGCTTATGAATTAACACCTTATTTAAGTGAGGATAAAAACGCTCCAGTGGTGATTGTCTGCCCAGGTGGTGGATACCGCATGGTATGTACTTTTAGAGAGGGACATCCAGTGGCAAAGTTTTTCCAAGAACAAGGTTATAACGCTTTTGTTTTAAGATACCGTATCAAAGATCAAGCTCATTATCCTCATCCACTTGAAGATATTGCTCGCGCTTTAAAAGATGTACAAGAACTATATAACTTATCTTTAGATAACTATTCTCTCTGTGGATTCTCCGCAGGAGGACATATGTGTGCGTTATTTGGCGTGGAAGAATATGGCTATGGAAAATATAATCTTCCAAAACCAAATCTCTTGATGCTTGTATATCCTGTTATTTCTTTAGAAAAGAAAATCACCCACAGAAGTACAAGAAAGTACTTTGCGGGAGAAAAAGATAAAGAAGCTTTAGAAGTCGGCAATATCTATCATCACGTGAATGATTCTTATCCAAAGACATTTATTTGGAGAGGGGATATTGATCGCTCTGTTAAACATGTAAATAGTGATTTAATGATTGATGAATTATTAAAACACAATGTTCCATGCAAATACTTTAAATATGGCAAAGTTGGTCATGGTGTTGGTTTAGCAGAAAAAACCATCGCCAAAGATTGGCCATATGAAGCCGTAAAATTCTGGAAAGAAAACTAATATTTTTTGATTAAATCAAACAATCATATAGAATAAGTGTATGAAAAAGAAACTATTAATACTTCCTTTAATAACCTTATTAGCGGTACCTGGTTGTAAGAACAACACAAACGGAAATAAAAAAGGTGATGTTGTTAACGAGGCCGTTTTAAGAGCGAATACAAAAGAAATTAAGAAAAGTATTTTTTCTGACTTTGAATTAAAAGAAAAGAGTTTACCAGTTGCTAATGCAACTTCATATACCATTTCCAATGGATTCTATGTAATTAAAGATTCCACAAATACACATTTCTATAGTCCACTTATTGAAGGTGTGGTGGCCACGATTGGTAACAGTGATGACTACCATACATATACATCTGATGTGGCTGGAAGTTATTTGGTGTACACAAATGAAAATGGTGCCTCAGTGGTGGATGCTTTAGGCAACAAGCTTGTTGAAGATTCAAAAAGAACATATTCGTCCTTATCTATTACCAGTGGAATTAATTCCAAAGGTATTTATTACGCAGATGTGGCGTTTGATGATACACATCTATATTTCCACTATAGCGATAAAGGTGTGGCAACAGTCCACTCCACAGAAATCGGTGATGACTATGGTTCTGGCACAACAGTGCAAGGATTAGATTATGTTTTACTCGATGACTTTGGTCATCCTGGATATCAAAGAATTAAGAATAGTTCTAGATACATTATCTTTGATAACAAAGGAAATGAAATATCTTCCTTTACCGATCCACATGCGGATGCATCTTTCTTTGTGGGCGATTATTTGATTTATCAAAACAGTGTGAAATTAGATAATAACAATAATAACTATGACTATATTTCTGAAACCGGAGAAAGGTATTCTTTAGAAACATATCGTATTAACTATTTAAATGCGAAGAAAGAAGCGATTGATGTTTCTTATCTCCTATCAACGGGTTCTAATGATATCCATTCCTTTAGAAACGCAAAAGGTATTTATGCATATGCTTACGCAAATATGAGAACTATCTCTGATAAGAAGATTCTTTCTAGCACACTAGAAACATATATCGTTGATGGAAATGGAAACCTCCATGACAATGTCACCGGAATTAACTTAGGAGCGTTTGAAAGAATTGGTAATAACTTCTATAACACTGAAAACCAAACCATCTATGATGGCAATCTTAATGAATTATCCATATTAACCAATATGAATCCAAATAAGATTGATAACGCGGAAATGATTATTTGTGAAGTCGAAGGCTTATATGGCGCAGTCAATCAAAAAGGACAAGTTGTTTTACCATTTCAATATGATGCGATTATTACCACTTATATTTCTAATAACAAAGCCCTTGTTTTTGATGATGGTGTAACCAAGATTGTGGAATTTGATGTTAATAAAGCCACATATAAAGATTTCAAAACATATGACACTAATACTTTCTCTTATTTTGGATGTGGTATTTATAAAATTGGCGATCAATTCTTCAATTTAATTGATGGTGAATTAGATACACTTCTATTTGAAGAAGACTATCATATCGTGGCCACCAAGACCATTAGCTATGCTATCAATACGGCAAAGATATTTACTTTGCAAGGCAATGCTTCAACAACAGTTTATGGTTCTGGAACAATTACAATTACTCGTTAATATGGAATGTGTATTTTGCAATATTATCAAAGATAAAAAAGAGATTATCGCTGAAAATGATTTAGCAGTGGCTTTTTATGATTCTTTTCCAGTTAGTAAAGGTCATACATTAATCATTCCTAAAAGACATGTCGAAACATATTTCGATTTAAATGAAGAAGAGATGAAAGCGATATTTAATTTATCGCAAGAAGTGAAAAAGATATTAACCAACTTATATCAACCAGATGGATATAACGTTGGATTCAATGTTGGTGTTGATGGTGGGCAATCCGTCATGCACTGCCACATGCACGTTATACCTAGATACCACGGCGATGCGTTAAACCCACGTGGTGGTATAAGGAAAGTCGTTAAGAACGAGAAAAAATATTAGACCACAATAATGTGGTTTTTTATTTGATTCACATTTTTTGTATAATACATGTGAGGAACTTTTAATGGTTATTTCAATAAAATTGACAAAAGAAGAACAACAAGAAGCGGAATCATATGCAAAACGCAATGGTCTTTCTTTAAACGATGCCATTAAAAGAGTATTTTTTGAAAAGATCGAAGATGAATATGATGCCGCAATTGCGGATGTCGCAATGGAAAAATATGAAAAGAATCCAAAAACGTATTCTTTGGACGAACTTATAAAATCATTAAATTAAAATCTCAAATTATGTATAGAATATAGAAATCATCATTTGATGATTTTTATTTTACTCTCCTTAATTAAATAAACTTGTTTATCTTTGTTAAACATGTTTAATTATTAAAACGAGATTATGAAGAACAAAAACATCCTCTACATTTCAATAGCCTTAGCGATATATGTCTTATTCATTACATTCCCGACATATCTTTTCATTAAGGATGATCCAGAGCTCTGCTATATCATCGAAATCATTTTAAGAAGTGTTTATCTCGTCTTCATTGTTTTATTCTCTATATTTACTAAATTAGCTAAGTCTTATACTGGTAAAACTAAATGGATGAATATGTTATTCTTACTCCCACTTTTCTTTGTGGCGTTTTTTAACATCTTCTATTACCGCGTTGTCGCTGGTTCTTCTGTTGAATCCTTGTGGAACAATCTCACCAAAGTATTCTATAGCGATGGTGTGAATACATATGAAATCTTAAGATTTACTTCAGTGGTCATCACTGTTGTCGAAGAAGAAATCTTATTTAGATTCTTATTACAAAAGAACCTCAATTTAGGTCATAAGTTTGTCCGTATCGCCATTACCGCTGCAGTATATGCCACATGCCACTTCTTTATGATGCTATATGACGGATATGGATTTATTGAACCATTACAATTATTAGAAATCTTATTTGTCTTCGGCATCGGTATGATTCTCGGTGTTCTTTATGAATACACAAATAGCATTGCCTATTCCATGACATTTAATATGTTATTCTCCTTAGGAGTTAGCATTTATCCAATCGCGATTACTAACACTGTAGGATATAAGATTTATTTAACATCCGCATTATTTATATTAGGTGCGGCAGCATATATCTGTTTATTTTATTTTGTCATTCTTAAGAAAGAACAAAGATAACATGAAAAAGCCCATATTATTACTCTTACCATTAATCCTTGCCTTAGGAGCTTGTAACAACAAAAATAACAAACCAAGTTGGGGCGAAACATCCACAAAAACAATTGTTTTTAAAGGTGATAAGAATAGAAGTGGGCTTGGTAGTGGTTCTCAATTAGGAACAGAAGCATTCGATAATGCATTAACCAGTTTAATTAATGAACAAGCAGATAATTCTTTAACTAAATTAGGTGGAAAGAAATGTGGCACCCAATTAGTGGGTGGTGACAGTGGTACTGATACATCCCTTACAATAGGTACAGGTAGTTATGATGGGTTGATATATCTCACTTTTAATCTTGATATTGTAAAGATTGATGTCACACTTCAAAACTATTACAAACCACATCATGATTATCAAACCAATCAAGATGTCAGTGGTATTGACGCAAACGCAGAAGCCACAATCTGTTCATATGATCCCTCAGGCGATGGAACAGTGATTGAACAGAAAGAAATTGATTTATCAACTGAAGATGTTGTCAATGTTCCCGCGGAAAGAGAAGAAACATTAGAACTAAAAGAAAAGACAAACACAATTGCCTTCTATAATAGTGCGGAAAAGCATAGAACATATATTCATTCATTAACCGTTACATATTTAGTTAAATAAAAAATGAAACCAAATCATCCCGTTTTAAACGGGATTTTTTCTTGCTGAAAAGTTTTTTGTAAAAGATTTATGAAATGACCACTATTAGTTTAATAGGAGGGCAAATTGCCCCTGGAGGGAAGAAGCATGAAAATGTTTCGGAAATTCAGGCCCTCGATCCTCCAGGAAGGAGGAGACCCCTTGATGGAGTCTGTTCTGATACTCCTGATACTTGCGGTGCTTATTTATCTTTTACGAGGTAAGAGGTAAATAAAAAGGGAGAGACTAACGGTTGTGCTAGGTTAGTCCTCTCTCTAACGACAAGTAAATACTAGCACATCAGGGTGGCTTTTTCAAGGTTCGAGGGTTCCTGAGGGTGGGGATAGGTTCGCCTATTTCCCATTCTCATATTGGTGGCAATCAATAAAAAAAATAGATAGATAAGTTGAGCACTTAAAAATCTACCTATGTGTAACGATTGTTACGTAATTATTATAAATAATATTTTTTCAAAAGAAAAGGGAGGTTGCCCTCCCTAGTTTTATTCGAGTTCGAATGCTCCGGTGTATAACTGATAGTAAACACCTTTTTGAGCAATCAAATCTGTGTGGCTACCACGTTCTATAATACGTCCATGATCTAACACCATAATCGCATCACTGTTTTGAACTGTGGATAATCTATGAGCAATCACAAATACCGTTCTACCTTCCATCAGTTTATCCATGCCTTCTTGGACAAGTTTTTCGGTTCTGGTATCGATTGATGATGTCGCTTCATCGAGAATCATAACTGGTGCATCAGCGACCGCCGCTCTAGCGATAGAGAGCAATTGTCTTTGACCTTGTGATAAGTTACTACCATCACCGTTGAGCATGGTGTTAAATCCTTCTGGTAGTCTGGTAATGAAGTCATAAGCATTAGCAATCTTTGCGGCTTCATAAACTTCTTCATCAGTCGCATCTAATCTACCATAACGGATATTATCCATAACTGTTCCGGTGAACAAGTTAGTATCTTGCAAAACAATGCCTAATGAACGACGTAAGTCATCTTTTTTAATTTTATTAATATTTATGCCATCGTATCTGATTTTGCCATCTGCAATGTCATAAAAACGGTTTAAAAGGTTAGTAATTGTGGTCTTACCCGCACCAGTGGCACCGACAAAGGCAATTTTTTGACCTGGATGGGCATAAATAGAGACATCGTGTAAGACCGGCTTATCTGGTGTATAAGCGAAATCAACATCCGTTAAAACGATATCACCTTTGAGTTCGGTATATGTCGTTGTGCCATCGGCTTTGTGGTAGTGTTTCCAAGCAAAGTCTCTAGTCTTTTCTGTGGTTTCTTCAAATGAACCATCTTCATGTTTCTTGATATGGACTAATTCAACATAGCCTTCATCCGCTTCTTTTTGTTCATCTAATAAATCGAAGCATCTTGAAGCACCCGCCATACCCATGACGATGAATGTCACTTGTTGTGAGAAGTTATTCACGTTATTGGAGAACATTCTGGATAGCATTAAGAATGACACAATAACATTGAAGAATTCTGTTGGATCGGCAACATCTTGGATAAATGGTCGTGATAGGGCGACGTTTTTGAATCCTGGAATAACAGCGATAAGAACACCCATAATCGCGGTTAAGACATACATGAAGTTACCAATGTTACCATTGATAGGCATCATTGTATTACCAGCGATATTCGCTGTAGTGCTATGTCTTCTGAGTTCTTCATTGAGTTTATCAAAGTCTTCCGCAGATTTTTCTTCGTGGCAGAATACTTTAACAACTTTAAGACCTTGGATAGTTTCTTCAATATCACCTTCGACCTTCGCCATTTGAATTTGTTGTTTGACGAAATATTTCGCAGAACGACCACCGATAAAGATGGTGTTGAGTAACATGAGCATCGCGCAGAAGACGACCACAAGAGTCATCCATAAGCTGTTCATTAACATAACAACGAAACTGAAGACCACCGCTAAACCAGCGCTTAAGAAGCTTGGCAAAGCTTGTGAAATGAATTGTCTAATGGTGTCGATGTCGTTTGTATATACGGACATGATTGCACCGTGAGCGTGTGTATCAAAATATTTGATTGGTAAATCTTGCATATGATTGAACATCGCTTTTCTAAAGATGTTCATAAATCTTTGTGTGACAATCGCCATTGTTCTATTCCAGAACCATGAAGCAAAGACACCTAAACTATAAATACCGATTAAGATACCCACTAAAACGGTGACGTTTGTGTTTAAAGTAATACCCATAGCTTCAGTTGGGTGAGCACCCACTAATGGGTTAGTTCCATCTTTAATACATACTGTAAGAACTTTAGTAACAAAGTTCATAAAGATAGAGGATGAAAGGTTTGCGAATATGTTAAAGATGATACATAACGCAGAGACGATTAATTGGCCAGGATATCTCTTGAAGAGTTCTTTTAATAATCTCTTCATTGTACCTTTCTTGGCTCTTGCTCTTTCTTTAATTCTAATTGGAGGCATTATCTATCACCTCCTTGGTTATTTTGAGTGTAGTAGATTTCTTGGTAAATATGGTTATTCTTGAGTAACTCATTATGTGTACCAATCGCGTTAATCTTGCCGTCTTCCATAATGATGATTTGATCAGCATCTTCAATAGAAGAAATACGTTGGGCAATCACGATCTTTGTGGTTTGTGGTAAGTCTTCTCTTAAACCACGTCTAATCAATCTATCAGTCTTTGTGTCGACTGCGGAAGTGGAGTCATCCAAGATAAGAATCTTTGGTTTCTTTAATAACGCACGAGCGATACAAAGTCTTTGTTTTTGACCACCGGAAACGTTACTACCACCTTGTTCAATTCTCGTTTCATATTTTTGAGGGAAGGATTCAATGAATTCTTCCGCTTGAGAAATCTTACAAGCTTGTTCGAGTTCTTCTTGTGTGGCGTTTAAATCGCCCCATCTTAAGTTGTCCGCGATTGTGCCACTGAAAAGGAAATTCTTTTGTAAGACAACAGCGACGTTATTTCTTAAGACTTCTAAGTCATATTCTTTGACATCGTGTCCACCGACTTTAAGAGAACCTTCTTGGATGTCATATAATCTAGAGATTAAGTTCACTAATGATGTCTTTCCGGAACCTGTACTTCCGAGGATACCGATGAATTGACCGGATTTAATATTGATATTGATATTTTCTAAGGCATTCTTTTCCGCAGTTTCAGAGTATTTGAAGTTCACATTATCGAAGATAACTTCACCATTAGGAACTTCCATAATTGGATTTTCTGGGTTCTTAATTGTGGGTTCTTCTTCAAGAACTTCACCAATTCTTCTCACACCTTCAATGGACATGACTAACATGACCATGATCATGGAGACAAACATTAAGGACATTAAGATTTGAATACCATATGTAAGTAATGCGGACATTTGTCCGATTGTTAATGTTTCTGTGCCATTTTGAATATCGCGTCCGATGAAGTATGCACCTAAACCAATAATTAAAACGTTAGATAAGTGAATACCTGTGTTCATAACAGGGTTATTCAAAGCGACAATCTTTTCCGCTTTCACGAATTCGCCAGTCATACCGTCAGAGGCTCTATTGAATTTTTCTTTTTCATAATCTTCTCTAACATATGATTTCACAACACGCATACCGGTGATGTTTTCTTGGACGGATTCATTGAGCTTATCGTATCTCTTAAATAATCTTCTAAAGATTTTCATCGCTACGCGAATGATTAAGAATAAGCAAAGACCAATAACTGGAATTAAGCAAACGAAGATCCACGCCATTTGACCACCAGTCATAAAGGCCATGACTGCGGAGAATATCATCATAAGTGGTGCGCGGACAACCGCTCTAATGACCATTTGGAAAGCCATTTGCACTGTCGATATATCTGTTGTCATTCTAGTCACTAAACTAGATGCGGAGAATTTATCGATATTAGCAAAGCTAAATGTTTCAAGTTTCTTATACATATCGCTTCTGAGGTTTGCGGCTAAACCAACGGATGCTCGAGAAGCAAATACGCCACCTAAGATACCAAACATCAAGGAGAGCAACGCCATGACCACTAAAGTGATGAGGATATAGAATAATGAGATTTCTAATTGAATAGGACCATTTTCATATGGGAATGGTGTCATGATATCTTCGAGTTTGGTGATATTTCTCATCGTATCCACGAACATGGACATGACAAATGGAAGAGCGCATTCTAATGCGGCTTCGCCAATCATGAAGAAAGGAGTCACAATCGCGTCTTTTTTATATTGTCTAAGTGATTTAAGAATTAATTTGATTTTCTTCCACATTATTCGTTACCTCCTTCCATGTTTTCGATTAATTTATTTAGTTCTTCTTTAAGAATGGTTTGTTGTTCTTTAGTTAGACCATCCATTAATTTATTATCAACATCTGTTTTCTTATCAATTAATTGATGAATAATACATTCACCTTTTTCACTCGGTCTAAGTACTGCGTAAGGGTGTTGCTTTTCTATAGAAATAACACCTTTTTTCTCCATCCTTTTGACTAGTCCACTGACCGTGGATTTAGATAAGTGGAATTCTTGTTCAATATCGTTTTGATGAACTTCTAATTTACATATGTTCGTACGCTTCGCGATAAAGAAAAGAATTCGACCCTGTTGCCCTGTTAAATCAAATTCTGATAAACGAGCATCTAAGTCTTTATCGAGTAATTTCCCTAAGTATTTAATAAGGAAGATAATATCGTCTCTACGGCTTTGATTCATAAAAATCTCCGGAATTATATAGTACAGTTCGCATACGAACTTGTCAATAAAACAATTAAATGTTTTGCTGTTTAACTACATATTTTTTACTGAGTTTATCTTTCAATACTTGAAAATTCCCAATAAATACTTAAAATAGAAAATCTCACTATATTGGAGGTGGGGATTATGAAAAAAGGAATCATCGCAGTCGGATTAACAACGTTGGCGTTACTCCTCAGTGGCTGCAACATCAAATTCGGTTCTAAAAAAGCCAAGGCCACGATTATGGTCTATATGTGTGGTAGTGACCTCGAAAGTGGTTACGATGGTTATCACACAAACGTACAATACGCCGGCATGGGTAGTGCGGATATTTTAGAAATGTGCCAAGCTGACAACAAACCAAAAGATGTGAATGTTATCATTCAAACTGGTGGTTCTAAAGCCTGGAAAAATAGCAAAATCTCTGCAAAGAAATCCCAAAGATGGTATATCAAAGATGGCGCTTTACAAGCGGATTCCGAACTCACTCTTTCCAATATGGGTAAAGCCAGTACTTTCCAAGAATTCTTGGAATGGGGTTTAAAGAAATATCCTGCAGAGAAGACTGGTGTCATTATGTGGAACCATGGTGGTGCAATGCAAGGCGTTTGTTCTGATGAAAATTTCAGTGGCGATACATTACTCGCAGATGAAGTGACAACCGCACTTGAAGGAGCTTTTAAAAACACAAAAAGAAAAGAAAAATTAGAATGGATTGGCTATGATGCCTGCCTTATGGCAGTTCAAGACATTGCTGAAAAGAATAGTGACTATTTTAACTATATGGTTTCCGCTCAAGAATCCGAAGCGGGTTCCGGTTGGAAATATAATGCTTGGTTAAGAAATCTTTACGAAGGTAAATCCACAGAAGAAGTCCTATCTTCCATCTGCGATTCATTTGTTGCATCAGTGGGTAGTATATCTTCTAAATCTAACGATCAAACCTTATCAGTTTTGAATCTTAATAAGATGGCAAAATACAAAGAAGAGTTTGAGTCTTTAGCGGAACGTATTTTAGAAGTTGTTCCTAGTTCACAAAAGAAAACATTCCAAAATACCGGAAAACAAGCTAAAACATACGGCACAGATGTCTATACATTATCTGATCTTCAAGAAGCAGGTTTAAGCACAAATCCATCCAGTTCTTACTATTATGAGAATTACGGATTTGAAAAAGAAGGTAATTTATATTACCTCTATGGCTATAGCACCTTTGGTGTTCTTGACCTTGTTGACTTCTTAAATAATATCGAAAATCAATATTCATCTTTATCTAGTGATATTGCTAAAGTCAAAGCCGCTTACAACGATATGCTCGTGCATAACACAGTGGGTAAAGGCGCAGGAAATAGCAATGGCTTATGCTTATTCTTCCCAATGAATCAAATGTGTCATTCCAGTACCTATTACTCCGCAAAACAAACAAGATTCACCAACTGGAGAAACGTGACTTTGGCGTTGGGTGAAAATAAATAATATTTATAAAAAAGTTAGTTTATTAATGAAGACTGCACTTCTGGTGCGGTCTTTCTTATTTAAGAACATTATTTATTTTGTATAGATAAATCTACATACATAATATTTTCACTTTCATTACACATAGACTTACGCATATAATGTGCTTTCACGTGTGTGAAGAATTAAGGTAAAAAACATGGACAAAAGAAAGACGTTAGGAGTATTGACTGCAACAAGCTTGACCGCGGTCGGGTTAGCTTTAAGTACACTTGCATTCAGTAACTACAAAACTAGCACTCGTTTGAAGGCTAGTGATTACACCTTAACACTTAACTCCAGCAATGGTATCAGTGGCACAAATGTTACTACAACACAAAATGTAACCACTGATAGCGGTGCTTACGAAGTGGAATTCGGTTACACAAACTGTTCCTCTTACGCAAGCGGACACGCAACCATCAATGCTGGTGGAAAGATTGTTAACAATGACCACATCCGTTCTATTTATTCTTTAGTCGCTGACTTTGAAACAAGTGGTGAATTAAAGTTTAGAACATCCTATGATGGCGCAACTTGGGGTGGATATACCTCAATGAAAGCCTCTGAAGAATATCAACTTGGAAGCAATCCTTACTATGTTGAATTCACTACAGATGGAACTCATTCCGTCAATTTAAAAACAGTGCAATTCTCATATACTTGCGAAGAAAATCCAAATGCTATTCCACAACCAAGTGATGAATACCAATATGAAAAGGTAACATCTTCTCAAACAGATTGGTCTGGCGATTATATCCTTGTTAATGAAGCTTCGTCAACAAGTGGACGAGTTTATAGAGGGTTGTATTACAATACAAGCTCATCAAATTATGAATATGAATCACTTTCTATTAGTAATGGTGTCATTACAGAAACTCCCTATACCACAGTCACATTAACAGCGATGTCTGGTGGATATTCAATGTTGATTAACAGTGGAACAAACAGTGGTAAATATGCTTATGGCGATGATGGTCAAAATCATATGAACTATGGTACAACCGCTAGTGCTTGCACAGTCATTTGGAATTCTAATGGATATGCCGAAATTGCTTGGATTGGCGATAGTGGAAACCACATTTTAAGAATGAATGATGGCTCTAATGGTAGCACCGCAACATATCAATTTAGATTCTTTAAACCTACTTCTTCTTATGGTGGAAATGCTACTGATGCAGTTGCAGCCAGTGCAGCCGTCAAACTTTATAAAAAAGTCACTATTGAATCAGTTCAAACTCCAGTTGATGAAAATGGTTTTACCGCAGTTGATAGCAATAAAGATAACTACACAACCAATTCTATCTTTGATAGTGCTAACGGTTTAACAGTCAAAGCCACATTCACAGATGGTTCAACACAAACATTATCAAAAGGTGCTGATGGCTATTCTTATGTCATTAAGAACAGCAGTGGCACTGCGATTGATACATCAAAAGCATTTGGTACCGAAGATGTATATACATTATTCGTTTCTTATAAGAACTACATCCCAGTTCAAATCACATTAAATGTTGGCTTATACACATACTTAACTGGTATTACACCAAGTATGACCAATACAGCATTTAATACCGCTGATGTGTTATCTAACACAATTTCAAACACATTATCCGCGGCCTTAACATATAACGTCTCTTCTTTAAATAAATCAGTCAATTATGGTAACTTCTCCGCTAACAACTTAGCGGTTACATTAATTGATCCAAATGGTGTTACAAAGAGTATCTCTTCCGCCTTTGGCGTTGCAGGTACTTGGACATTAAAAGTTTCTTCAACCGAAGATACTTCCATTTATGGAACAATTGAATTAACAGTCTCTGCTATTGCAGTTACTGATATTTCATTAGATAACAGCGCATTAACACTTTATGTTGGTGGCACCGCTCAATTAACAGCAACAGTTAATCCAACCAACGCAACAAACCAAGGCATTGCTTGGTCAAGCGACGATACCACAGTAGCAACAGTTAGCGAAACTGGTTTAGTTACCGCTAAGAAAGTTGGTACAGCCACAATTACCGCAACATCATCTGATGGTGGTAAAACAGCAACTTGTGCAATCACTGTTAAGAAACAATCCGCAACACAAGCAACAATCACTGCCAGTAATCCACAAACAGACACTTCCAAAACTGTTACATATTCAAGTTCAGGTTTTACAACAAATGGTATTACATTAACTGATGGTTCTTTAACACAAGCATATGGTACAAGTGATGGATCATATAGAATGTCTTCTAAAAACAATGCTGGCGAAATTGTCTTATACTTTGATGAAGTCCTTATTACAGGCATCACACTCAATGCAAAAGTATATGACAGTAATGCTAGTGTTAATATTTCTACAAGCGCAAATACTACTGGTGAAACCGTTACAATTTCAGAAGATGGTGATTACGTTACAACAGCATTTGCTTCTGATACTGAAAAATCAACAAGCATTACAATTAGCAATGCTAAGAAAAACCGTTATTACTTTGTGAGTTTAACAATTACTTGTGGTGTTGCTGAACCTGTTTATCCAACAGCAATTTCTTTAGAAAACACTACATGTAATGTCGGATATACAACACAATTAACACCAGTATTCACACCTTCTGATACAAACCAAACAACATTAGTGTGGGAATCAAGCAACACAAGTGTTGCCACAGTTTCTCAAACAGGTTTAGTGACAGGCGTTGCTGCTGGTACATCCACAATTACTGCAACTGGATATGATGAAAATGATCAACCAGTCGTTGGTACATGTACTGTTACAGTTACAACGGTCGCAGTTACAGGCGTTTCATTGAATAAAACATCCAGTGATTTATCACTCGGTGCAACATTAACTCTTGAAGCAACAGTTGCTCCTGCTAACGCCACAAACAAGAATGTGACATGGACAAGTAGTAACACAAGCGTTGCTACAGTCAGCGCAGGTACAGTTACCGCTAAAGCAGTTGGCTCAACAACAATCACTGTTAAAACAGTTGATGGCAACAAAACCGCAACATGTGCAATTACAGTTGTGGAAGCCGCATCAGATGACTACACAATTATGATTTATATGTGTGGTGCAGACTTAGAATCTGATAGTGGTTTAGCTACAGGCGACTTAGCGGAAATCTTCAACGTTACTGGTCAACCAGATGGAGTCAATATTATTGTTGAAACTGGTGGTGCTACATCTTGGAAGAATTACAACATTAGTGCAAACTACTTAACTAGATATCACGTAGCAAATCAAGGTCTTGTTAAAGATACCCAATTAACAAAAGCGAGCATGGGCTTGCAAAGCACATTCCAAAGCTTCCTTGAATGGGGTATGACTGAATATCCTGCAAAGAAGACTGGTGTCATTATGTGGAACCATGGTGGTGCTTTAGATGGTTGTTGCTTCGATGAAAACTTCAACGATGACCCAATCACCAACGATGAAGCAAATGCCGCATATGCCGCAGCCTTCAGCAATGTTAATAGAACTGAAAACCTTGAATGGATTGGTTACGATGCCTGCTTAATGGCAGTTCAAGATGTTGCTGAATTCAATAGTCATTACTTCAACTACATGGTTTGTTCACAAGAAACCGAAGGTGGCTATGGTTGGGACTATGATGGCGGTTGGTTAAAGAACCTTTACAATAATCCAACTGGTATCACAACAAGCAACTTGTTAACTCAAATCTGTACAACATTTATCGCGGATAACACATCAGAATCCACATTATCTGTCTTAGATTTAACTAAGATGTCTGCTTATAAGACAGCTTGGGAAACTGTTGCTTCTGAACTTACAAGCATTATTAACAGTTCTTCAAAATGGACAACATTTAAAAACGTTGTTAATCAATGTAAGAAGTTTGGTTACTATTCGGATTATTCCCAATATAACGGCGGATATGTTTATGACGTCTTTGACGCTCAAGACTTAATCACAAAGTGTCAAAGTAATTCCACATATTCTTCATGCTCTTGGTCAGCATTACAAACAGCATTCAACAATTTAGTTGTTTGTAGCAAGTACACAAGTGACTACAGTGGCTCTCATGGTTTGAACTTCTTCTGCCCAATTTCCGGTATTAATAGTTCAAGTTATTACTCCACAAGCGTGACTAACTTCACAACTTGGAGAACACTTTGCTTTAAATATTAAGCAATAGAAAAACCTATAATTTAAGGAGAACTTATGTTCTCCTTTTAATTTGTTTACTTATTTTTGACTATGTTTACTCATACATATGCGTATATAATCTAAACGAATTAGCACACTGTGCAAAAAGGAGAATATATGAATAAATTAAAATTCATTCCTACTTTAGCGGTTGTCGCTTTGCTATCCGCATGTGGAGCAAGCAAATCAGCATCATCCGTTAAAGAACCTAAGTTTGAAAAAGAAGGCTCTCAAATTGAATCTGATGAATTTTTCTTAGGTGTTCAAAATGGCTTAGACGGTATGGATATTTTCGGTGAAAAGAAAATCGGTTCCAAAGTCGCCAATTCAACCTCAGGTACAGAAATAAGATCTACACTTTCCAACAGCAAAGGTAAACTCATTGCCGATGAAGGCACTTCACAAGTTTACGAATATGATGTCAAAAACGATGCGAAGAATTTCGTTGGCGTTTTATCAGGAAAAGACACAAACAAACAATGGGAAAAGATGGTAGGCAAACAAGAAAGCTCTTCCGCCAGAGTTTCAGACTACAAAGTCACTTATCAACAAATTGAATACGATGGTGATGAATACTTTGGCATGGTTGATGAAAAAGCCAAACTCTTTGCTACACAAATGCAAATTACCGAAGCTAACCCAATCGCTGATGCATTTGATTACTACAACAAGAGCGTGCTCGAATACGCTTCTGGTCTTTATGAAATATTTGACATGATTGATGAAGTTTCTAGCTACACTTCATTTGAAGGTTACACATTCTATAAGAATGGCAATACATATACATATGTGTCTGAAGTTAGTGAAGATCCAGAAGAAACCAGAAACGATGAAGATGTCCTTCTTTACGTTACCGAATTCTCATATAAAGCGAAATTCCAACTCACAATTAACGGTAATGATTTAAAAGGCGCTTTCTATGGTTGTGTTACTCAAAAAACAACATATCACACACCTATGTATACAAATGGTTATGATGTGTTTGAAGGTGACGTTGCGGAAATAACATACAAAAACGCAAAAACCATGGAATTAAAAGATAAAAATTTATCTTTGAAACCAGTTAGCTATGAAGGCTATCAATTCACCAATTATTAATTAAAGGAGCAAATGAAATTATGAAAAACTTTAAAATTATTCCTTTATTAGCAATCGTTCCATTCCTCGCTGGATGTAACATCTCTAAGGCCGGTGGCTCCGTGAAATCACCAAACTTTGCCAAATTAGGTGAAGAAGTGGAATTCGAAGACTTTTCTAAAGAAATCGAAGAACCAGGACTTATGGGCGTTTGGGAAAACCTCAATAATAACCATGTTCCATCCTCAGTTATCAAAATGAAAGTGAATACGTTAGATGAGTTTAAACTTGTTTCCAAAAAGAAAACTGTCGAAAACGAGAAAACAACTGGTGTTGGTGATCTCCTACTCAAAGCGGACATGAACAATCTTCGTCTTGCTTCTAAACTCACTTCCAAATACGTTGTTGAATCCAAAAATGAATTAGGCAGTCAAAATGTTGAACAAATATTTAACATGGATGAAAACTTCCAATTTTCCAACCTCACAATGGGTGAAGAAGAAATTAATAGTTGGGTGGCAATTGATAACACTAATAAGATTTATTATCCATTAGAAGACGCGACAAATTATGTTGCGAACCAAAAGAGAGAACTTGCGGAAGGCGAAGTTATTGATTTACTTAATCAATACCAAGTCTATCCAGCAGATTTCTTTAATTTAATCACTTCTTATGGAAATTCATCTGTTGAAGGAAAGAAAGAATACAAATTCTATAAGAATAACAAGATTTACACAATTACACGCGAATCAGAATATAGCATTGCGGTCAATGGTGCTGATGGAACTGTTAATAACATCACCAATGTCAAAGTAGAAACAAAAGCGCAACTTGACGCTACTGATGGTGATTCCTTCAAAGTCAAATTCTACGAAGTTGAAACACAAGAAGTTGAATTCCTTAAAAACTTTGTCGATACCGATAATGATGTCGCAAGATTCTTAGGTGATAAAGGAACAGGTAAATCTGTTTACGCTATGGAAATTGATATCAAGGCACAAGATGTCAACCTCAAAGAAGTTGATTTATCCAAATATCATATGACCAATCAAAATATCTAATTACGTGAAAGGAGTTTATATGAAAAATTTAAAAATCATTCCTATCTTAGCGATTGTTGCTTTGCTATCAGCTTGTGGCGAATCAAAACAACAAAAAGTTAAAGCCCCAAAATTTGACAAAGAAGGCGACGCTATTGAAAAAGCAGATTTCTTTGAAACTTTAGAATTTAATTCCGCTGGTATCGATATCTCTAACAGTAAGAGAATTGGTTCCAAAGTATTAACAATGTCATACGGTTCTAGCTGGGCCACTTCTGTGACTAGAGAAAACAAATTATATAAAGAAACAGCGGAACTTGATTTTGGAAACAGCAAATCCGAAATGGATGCCAAATCAGCTGTTATTAGATCTACTAGTGAATGGACCTCTACAGACTACACAAATTACCCAAATTTCGGTAGTGAAGAAGAATCATACAAAGAAATGTATGATGACTACTATCAAGTAGTAAACTTTGATGGTAAAGATTACTATGCCTATGTCAATGCTAAACAAAAAACCGTTAGCATTATGGGCCCAGCTGAAAATGTAGAAGAACGCGCTGAAGCATTTGACTATTTTGCCAAGAGTTCATTCTATTATGGTGTTGGCTTACAATATGCCGAACAAATGTTTAATACCGCTTCTGGAGCATCTGATGAAGAAATCGCCAAATACTGGGGATTCTATAAGAATGGTGACACACTTACCCTTTCTTATAATTACGAAGAAGAACCAGTTGAAGTTTATGATAATCCAGATAGTGAAAATCCAGTCTTGCAATATACAGAAAAAAATAGTGCAACCGCAAAACTTCAAATCACATTTACCGGATCAAGTTTCAAATTAGTACAATACCAAGAATATAACTATGAATGCACATATGCTGTTGATATCATGGGCAACATGCAATACTATGCCGGCGATGTTTATAAAGAAGGTAGAAAATTCTCATTAACATCTGAAATGAAAGATGCCAAGTTAAATGTTAAACCAGTTAACTACGAAGGTTTCTACTTCTACGTTAGTTAATTAAAGGAGCAAACGAAATTATGAAAAACTATAAAATTATTCCTTTATTAGCCATTATCCCATTCCTTGCTGGATGCAACGTTTCTAAATCCGGTTCTGCGAAAGCTCCTAGCTTTGCTAAAATGGGTGAAAAAGTCTCATATGAAGACTGGGCTGAAGCCATGACAAAAAACGATTTACTAGGCGCTTGGACAAATCCAAATGAATTACATATTCCTTCCGCAGTCGCTACCGTCAAACGTTCTTATGTAGAATCCAGCAAAATCACTTCCAATAAGAAAGTTGTTGAAAGCTATTTAATGTCTGATGCCTATGACATCAACATGAAAGCGGATATGGCCAACCTCCGTTTACAATTCTCAGGAACAGGCGAACACAAGGAAGAATATCTCCGTGAAGCTGAAGAAGAACGCGAAATCGCAAAAGAAAAAGAAGAATTAGTTTTGCAATATTCCGATGTTCAAGTTAATGATGAAAGCAAATTATATTTTGTGAGTGTTAATATGCTTGACAAAACCTATTCTTTAAACGCGAATGCTTCTAATTACACACCTGCAGAAAAGAAGGCTCTTGTGGAGAATCAAGCTGTTCAAGCAGTTTATAACTACGCAATGCCATATTTCTTCAGTTACTTATTTAATAACTATCCAAACTATAGTGTGGAACAAAAAGAGAAATACACTTTCTATCAAAAAGGACAAGTTTTCTCTTATACCTATACTGATGAATATTCCAGAGCCACTACTGATAGCAATGGTTTTGTCAAAACAATTACGACACACAAGATTGAAGAAAAACATCAATTAGATGCAACAAAAGTTGAAACATGGAGCTATAAAGAATTCGTCGAAGATAAATACGAAACGAAGTATTTACGCGATCAAGTTGAGTATAGCACCGCAAGATTTAAAGGCGATGTTCTTAAAGGCTCTGATGTCACTTGTATCGACGCCAACGTCAAAGCACAAGACGTCACAATTAAAGAAGTCGACATTTCCGGTTATAAAGAGGCCAATGCACATTAATCGGTGAAAAATACCGAGATAGAGAGGGACCAAAACGGTTCCTCTTTTTAGTTTACATATTCCAAAAAGTGTAAATTTAACTTACATAATAGATATTATAGATATATTAATAGTATAACTATTAATGATTTCAATTTTATATATTTGTTTACTTAAAAGCATATATTTGTTTATAAGTTTCGCTTTGTGTTTATCGCGCATAAGAGTATAGTTAGACACATATTATTTACCCAAAAAGCGGAAAGGATGTGGTTTTATGAATAGGAATAAGACTACGGGAATGCTTGTGGGCACAGGATTATTGTTGTTGACAATAGTCGCATCTACATTAGCATTCAAAAATAACATTACCACCAGAACCCAAGCGAGTGATTACTCATTAACGCTCAATAACAGCAATGGTATCAGTGGAAATAATGTATCAATTAATCAAAACGTCACCACCGATAGCGGAAACTATCAAGTCGCGTTTGCGTATGACAAATGTTCAGCTTTAAACAATGGACACGCAACGATTCTTTCAGGTGGCACAATTAAAAATGCTGATCATATCCTTTCTATTCATGCTATTACAGCCAACTTCTCCACAAGCGGTGTTTTAAAATTTAGAACATCTTATGATGGCTCTTCTTGGGGAACTTATACATCCTTAACTAGTGGTGTGCCATATGCTTTTAGCAGCAATCCATATTACGTTGAATTGGCCACAGATGGCGCGCACGCAGTTAATTTAAATACTTTTAGATTTGATTACACATGTGAAGTGAATCCAAGCGCCAGTGGTTTACCAAGCGAAGAAAATGGATTTACCGCCACAGATACAAAGAAAGATGACTACACAATCGCAGACGTCTTTGATGAAGATAATGAATTAGAAGTCAGAGCTCTAAATACAAATGGTGAAGACACATTATTAAATAAATCTCAATACACATACTCTGTTAAAAACAGTAATGGTGTGGCGATTAATACTGCTCAAGCATTTGCTAGCGAAGGTACATATTACTTAACAGTTAACTATAAGTCCTATCCAGCAGTGCAAATTGAATTAACAGTTTCTTCAATTCACGTTATTGATATCTCTTTAAATACAGACTTAATTAGATTAAGAGTTGGTGAAACCGCTCAATTGACCGCATCAGTTAATCCAGTGAATGCCACAAATCAATCTATTAACTGGTCAAGCTCTAACACATCCGTTTTAACAGTTTCCGCTACAGGTTTAGTTACTGCTAAAGCAGTTGGTCAAGCTACAGTTACTGCTTCTTCTGTTGACGGTAATAAGACTGCAACATGTGATTTCTATGTGAAAGCTCAAGCCAGCAACTCAACCGCAACAATTATTCCAAACTATACTGGTTCAGCTGGTTATAGTACAAGTTACTCTAATAGCGCTTTTACAACAAATGGCATTTCATTAATTGATGGCCAATTCTCAAGCGTTTATGGCATGAGTACAACATCATATTTGCTCTATGCAAATGGTGGTCAAGCCTACATGATTATGTACTTTGATAGACCATACATTATTAGAGGCATTTCCGTTAATGCTAAATACTATGGTAGTGCTACTACACTTTCATACATCACTGATGATGACTCCACAGGTGCTAGCGTCAGCGTTAGCTCAAGTAGTAATACAAATTACTCTTTAGGCAGTTTATCTAGTAACACAAGTGCATCAAATGGTATTGCGTTTATTGCTTCTAACAGCACAAGTGGCACTGGCGTCTACATCAATCAAATTTCTTTGACTTTATATGATGCAGAAGCTAGATTCCCAACTCAAATTGCTTTACAAGATACAGATTGTAGTTTGGGTTACACAAAACAATTAACCCCAACATTCTATCCTGCTGATACAGATATGACAGGAGTGACCTGGACAAGTAGTAATACAAATATTGCTACAGTTACCGCAAACGGTTTGGTCTATGGTAACGCTGTTGGTACAGCCACAATTACTGCCTCAATCGTCAACGAATATGGCAGAACAATTAGTGGTTCATGTGAAGTTAATGTTCATACAGTTTCTGCAACTGGTGTTGCTATCTATGCCGCATCTACAGAACTTGCAATTGGACAAACAACACAATTACATCAAGTTTTAACACCAAGTGACACAACAAATAAGAATGTTACATGGTCATCATCTAACAATAATGTCGCAACAGTTGATTCTGAAGGTGTTGTTACCGCTATTAGTGCTGGCACAGCCACAATTACCGTTAGAACAGTTGATGGTGGATTTACAAACACCGTATTAATCACAGTCTTGAATCAACAATTAGATGCATACACAATCTTGCTCTACTTATGTGGTGCTGACTTAGAAAGTGAAAACGGCCAAGCAACAACTGATATTGCAGAAATTCTTTCAGTAAGTTGCCCAAGCAATGTTAACTTTGTTATTCAAACTGGTGGTGCTGCTGCATGGAAGAATTACAATATTAGCGCTACTAACATTGGCAGATATCACGTCAATAATAAGTCATTAGTACAAGATGCTTCATTGGATCAAGCAAGCATGGGTGATTATGAAACATTTAGAGATTTCCTTGAATGGGGTATGGTTACATATCCAGCTCAAAAATATGGCGTTATCATGTGGAACCATGGTGGTGCTATGCAAGGTGTCTGTTATGATGAAAATTTCAACGATGACAGCTTATACAATAGTGAAGTCTATTGGGGCGTCAATGATGCCAGAATCTTAGCTGGTGTTAGTGAAAAATTAGAATTCATTGCTTACGACGTCTGCTTAATGGCAGTTCAAGATGTTGCTGAATTCAATAGTCACAACTTCAACTATATGATTGCTTCTCAAGAGAGCGAGTCTGGAACAGGATATGATTATGATGGATGGTTACCAACCTTATATAACAATCCTGCCAACGTTAATACAGTTACATTATTAACAAAGATTGCTGATACATTTATGGCAGAACAAGGCACAAGAAATAACCAAACTCAAGCCGTTTATGATTTGAGCAAAATGTCAGCTTACCTTACTGCATTTGAATCCTTGGCTTCCAAACTCACAACAGTGATTACAAGTTCATCAGTTTGGACTAGATTTAAAAACGTTTGTAACTCCGCACAAAGATACGGCGCGCAAACATATCAAGGAACAACATATTATTTATTTGATGTATTTGATGTTTCTACATTCATTACAAAGATGCAGTCAAATACCACTTTCAAGAATCAATGTTCTTCACAATTAACTACTTTGAAAACAGCTCTTACTAATTTAGTTGTTTATGAAAAACATGGTAGTCAAACAAGTGGCGGTGGCTTATGCTTCTTCTGCCCAATCAGTGGTTATGCTGCACATGTTGAATATGATGAATACGAGACCAACTTCACAACTTGGAGACTCCTTTGTGAAAAATACGGTTCTTGGTACGACTAATATCAAAACAATAACTAGGGACAGGGAAACCTGTTCCTTTTTATATGAAAATAGGCGATTTAAGACATTTTTATAATATAAACGGTTAATTGCTCGTTTTGTGCGTGTTACGCGTATCAGCGCATTAAAAAAGAACAGGATTATTGTTGTTCTTCCTGTTCTTCTTTGTTTTCAATTTCTTTTCTATTCTTTCTTTCAAGTCTTACAAGCATATACGAACCGAATGCACACGCCGCTAAGACGATAATTCCAATTAGTATTTCTAACCACATTGGTAAGACTGGGTTGATGACTTCCACTGTTGGCCTACCCGCCCAATGGAGATAGTAGTTATAGATTTGATAATTGAAGAATAAGACTAATATTGATCCACCGATGAAACCGATAATGGTGAAGAATGTGTTATCTCTGAACTTCTTCAATAAGAGAGTCATGACTTTACTAACAAGTACCACACCGATGAGACATCCTAGTCCGAAACATCCTATGACACCGAGAAGTGGTCCAATCATTGACCAATCTCCGTGTATACACATAGAACCCCATCCTTTGACAGAATCCACAAGTGGGCGATAGAAGCCAATGACTAATAAGATTAATGAACCGGATAAACCTGGAACTGTTAACGCGACTGCGGCAAGAACACCAACAGGCACTAATACAAAGTATAACCACCAGTTTTGATTAATATTTGCGAATAATCCACCGATATTCATCTTATCGCCAAAGGCTACTGATAAGATGCCTAATGCGATAACGAATAATGCACCTGTGATAATTAATGCTATTTGAAGCTTATTCGGTTTAATACCTTTTACTTTTTCAGTAATACTTGGGAATGAACCAATTAAGAATCCTGCAAAGATACATATGAGAACAAACATCAAATGTTCAAACGCTAATGAGAAGAGATAAATACAAGGAATGACCGCAAGAACGATACCTAATAAAATTGGAATGAGAACTAAGATGGCATGACCAAACTTTTTTCTAAAGTTATTAACGGCATCAATGATGTCTTCATAAACTCGAAAAATAACGGCAATAGCGGCACCTGATACTCCTGGTATAGCAGCACCAACACCGATGCCCATACCTGCTAATAATCGTTTCAAAAACTTCATACGTTATTAAATATAACACAAAAAAGTGTATAATACGTGGAGAGCGTATGAAATTAATTGTCGGCTTAGGAAATCCAGGAAAGAAATATGAGCATACCCGTCACAATATGGGTTTTGATGCCATAGATCTATTATCTGACTTATCGCAAATTGATGTTGATAAGGAAGTTTTTCATGGTTTGATGGGAAGAGGCAATGTCTTTGATGAAGATATTATGCTTTTTAAACCAACAACCTTTATGAACCTTTCTGGTACAGCGGTTAGAGAAGTCGTTAATTATTTCAAAATACCATTAGAAGATGTGATTATCATTTTCGATGATATGGCGCTTGCACCCGGCAAAATTAGATTAAGACCTGATGGATCTAGTGGTGGACATAAGGGAATGCAAAACATTATCGATAATTTAGGTACCGATAAGATTAAACGCATTCGTATCGGTATTGGTGAACCAGAAGAAAATGACAATATCGACTATGTCTTATCTAAACCAATTAAAGAAGAAAGAGAATTAATCGACGAAGCCATTAAGAATGTAATCGAAGCAGTAAAGGAGATCTTGAAGTCCGATAATTTTGAACGGGCGATGAACAAATTCAACTAAGGAGGTCATTTTGAACCTATTTGAAAAGTTGAAAACCAATATGCCTACCCCCTCCCTCTTGAAGAAAAAGGGACATTTTGTCGTGGATGACTCTATTGGAATCTCCTTATTAACCGCGTTAAATTACTACGAAAACAAAGGCAGTTATCTATTAGTAACTAGCAATTTATATAAAGCTCAAAACATCTATTCCAAGATTTGTTCTTTTGTTCCAGAAAAGGATGTTTTGTTATTCCCTTCCGATGAACTTATTAGAGCGGAAACTTTAGCCCAAACAAAAGAAATGGTGGCGACAAGGTTATACACACTTAATGAGCTACTTAATGGTCATGGAAAAATCGTTGTTGCCAATTTAGCTAGTGCGACAAGATATTTACCAAATCCAAGTGTCTTTAAGAACTTAACTTTAGATTTTGAAGTTGGTGGTCATTACAACATTTCCGAGATTAAAAAGCAACTCATCAAAGCGGGTTATTATCTCGTAAATAAAATTGATCAATCATTACAGTTCGCTAGCCGTGGTGACATCGTTGATATCTTCTCAGTTAATTACGATAAACCGATAAGAATTGAGTTCTTTGATGATGAAATTGAGTCAATAAGATTTTTCGAAATATCTACGCAAATCTCAGTTAAAAGTTTGCAAAAAGTCACTATTTTGCCAGCATCCGATATTATTTTATCTGATGAAGAAGTGCAAAAATGTGGAGATATAATTCTTGACCAATTGCAAAAGGATCAAGAGCATTTAGACCTTGGAACTTTTGAGAAATTAAGAGATCAAACAATGAATGATGTTTCCGATATTATGGAAGGAAATGTCTCAGAAAGACTTTATAAATATTACGGATTAATAACACAAAAACATAATTCCATTTTTGACTATTGTGAGGGTTTCACAACCATCTTTGTGGATGAAGATTCTTTAAAACATTCTTACGACATTTTATTTAATGAATCGTTTAATTACTTAGAAGAATTACATGAAAGTGGAAGACTCATTTCTCATCTCCAAATGTATCAAAATATCGATTCACTAAATACAGGCAAATCGATAAGGACTTCTTCTCTTTCTAGTTCTCCAGATGATGTTATTTTCAATGTTAGAACCGTTCCGTTCCAAGCAAATAAATCTAGTGATGCGATAAATATCATCCATACATATTTAAATGAGAGTTATACAATTTGTGTTTGTTTAAATAACCATGAGCAAGCCTCTTTGTTAACTAAACAATTAAATGAACTAGTTATTCCATATGAGCTTACGCACGCATTCGATTTACCAGAGAAAACTAATATTGGAATATCTTTAACTAACTTAGATTCTGGATTTGTTTTACCGGATGCGAAGATTGTTTTCCTTACAAGTAAGGAACTCTTTAATGAAAAAGTAAGAGTATCTCGTTTTGACTCACGTTTTAAAGAAGGAACTATTCTTAAGAGTTATGAAGACTTAGAACCTGGTGATTATGTTGTTCATGAATATCAAGGTATTGGTCAATTCTTAGAACTTCAAACTTTAGAGGTTGATGGAACACATCGCGATTATTTAAAGATTGCATATCACGGCGGAGAAATCCTTTACGTCCCATTATCTCAATTCCAATTAGTGAGAAAGTATATTGGTAAAGAAGGTTCCGCACCTCGTTTATCTCATCTCCACACAAAGGATTGGGAGAATACCAAAAAGAAGATTAAAGAAAGAGTTAACGATTTAGCAAATCGCTTAATGAACTTATATATCGAAAGAAATAAAGTCAAAGGATTTGCCTTCCAAAAAGATGATGAATTCCAAAAGCAATTCGAAGATTCTTTTGAGTACGAATTAACACCTGATCAAGTCACCGCATTAAAAGCAATTAAAGACGATATGGAATCGCCTCACCCAATGGATAGGCTTCTTTGTGGTGATGTTGGATTTGGTAAAACTGAGTTAGCATTCCGAGCCGCATTTAAGGCCATATTATCTGGCAAACAAGTTGCAATTCTTTGTCCAACAACATTATTAGCGAGACAGCATTATGAGCTAGCTTTGCAGCGTTTTTTACCATTTGATGTCAATATTGCAGTGTTTTCGAGATTAGTTCCAGAACGACAACAACAAGAATTTTTAAAGCAAGTCAGTAGTGGAAAAGCTCATCTTGTAATAGGCACTCATAGATTGTTAAGTAAAGATATTTGTTTTAAAGATTTAGGTCTTTTAATCGTCGATGAAGAGCAAAGATTTGGCGTGGAACAAAAAGAGAAAATTAAAGAACTAAAAACTAATATTGATGTTTTGTCTTTATCCGCGACACCTATTCCAAGAACGCTTCAAATATCTTTATTAGGTGTGAGATCAATGTCCATCATCAATACTGCACCTAAAGAAAGAATGCCAATACAAACATATGTCACACCATTTGATTTAGATGTTGCTAAAGAACTTATTGAAAGAGAACTTGGAAGAAATGGTCAAGTCTTCTATATGCATAACAATATTTCTACTTTGTATATGCGCGCTAATAGATTAGAAAAACTTCTTCCAGGAGTAACTATCGGAGTTGCTCATGGACAAATGAGTAGAGATGATATTGAAGATGTCATGATTCGTTTCTATAACGGAGAAATAAAGGTACTCGTATGTACATCAATCGTGGAGAACGGTATCGATGTTCCTAACGCAAATATGATTATCGTCGAAGATAGTGATAAATATGGATTATCTCAACTTTATCAGATCAAAGGTCGTGTGGGACGTAGCGATCGTATTGCGTACGCGTATTTAATGTATAACAAATACAAGCAATTAAATGAAAAGGCACAAAAGAGATTAAAAGCCCTTCAAGATTTCACAGAACTTGGTAGTGGATATAAGATTGCTCAACGTGACTTAATGATTCGTGGCGCAGGTGATATTCTCGGTCCTGAACAAGCTGGCTTTATTGATTCCATTGGTTTAGACATGTACATCAAATTATTAAATGAAGCAGTTCAAGATAAGATGAACCCACATGAAGAAAAGCCAATTGAAGCCAATCCAGAACTTGGTTTGGATGCATATATTCCAAAGGAATATGCTTCTGATAGTGATAAGATTGGTTTGTATCAAGAAATCTTAATGGCGCCTTCTTTAGAAGATTTAGCAATTTTAAAGAATAAAACCAAAGATATATATGGTGATTTACCAGATGAAGTTGATAAATTATTCACTAAACGAATGATTGATTTATTGGTAAGAGAAGGACAAGTTGAAAACTTATCTGAAGTCTATCAAAAGATTGAAATTGTTTTAGGAGATGCTTATCTCAAGATTAAAGGTATCGGAAATATACTTTTTGAAGCTTTAATTCCATATCTCAATTTCATCAAAGTTAGTTATACAAATAACAAATTTAAAATATTAGTAACTAAGAGAAAAACTTGGATAAGTGATTTAGAAAAGATATTAAGAACCTTAACTAATATCGTTAAAGGAAATAAAATAAAAGAAGTTATATGAGATTAGATTTAGTACTCAAACAAACACGAATAATTAAAAGAAGAACCATCGCCAAAGAAGTATGCGACGCAGGTAAAATTTTCGTTAACGGTAAAGTGGGAAAACCATCCACTGAAGTTAACGATCAAGATATTTTAGAACTTCATTTAGGTCAAAAAATCTTAAAAGTAAAAATAACCTATATTCAACAAGGTAAAAAGCAAGTTCCAACATTTGAAGAATTACAATAATGTTAAATTTAGATAAAAACAAAAAATACTTATTAGCATGTTCGTTTGGACCTGATTCAATGGCGCTTTTTGATATGCTTCTTAAAGCTGGCTACATCTTTGAAGTGGCCCACGTGAATTACCATTTAAGAAAAGAATCTGACTACGAAGAATTATGTTTAAGAAACTACTGCAAAGAATACGACATCAAGCTTCATGTATTTAGAAATAAGAAAAAGATTAGAAATAACGTCGAAGCTATTTGTCGTGAAATTAGATATGACTTTTTCGCGAAAATTTATCACAAGAATAAGTTTGATGGTTTATTGATCGCACATAATGAAGATGACTTAATTGAGACATATTTGCTGCAAAAAAAGCGCAAAAACCTCGTATTTTGCTTTGGATTAAGTAAAGAAAATATCATCAAAGGAATGAGAGTTTTGAGACCGTTACTTGATGTTAAGAAAAACGAACTTTTAAATTACTGCAAAGAAAACGAGATTCCGTACTCAATTGATAAAACGAACCTTCTTCCGATTTTTGAGAGAAATAAAATCAGAATTAACGTTGTTTCGAAAATGAAAGAAGATGACAGACAATATGTTCTCTACAATATTTGCATTGAGAATGAGTCCTTACATAAAATGATCGAAAAAGTTAAATTATGTTCTGATCAAATTAAAGAACTTCAACAATTGACTGAAATTGAATTTGCGTATTATCTCAATATTAAATTACGAAATTTGGAAATTTATAAACCGATAACCTACAAACAAAGTATTGAAGTAGGGAAGTTTTTGCATTCAGAAAAGCCGAATATTTTCTTAAAAGTCGCTCAAAACGAAGCATGCGTTTATAAAGCATATGACCGTTTGCTTATTGAAAAAAACGAACAATCATTTGAACCATTCAACATTGAAAAGCCATGCGTTATTGATAACCAAGTTCTTTTTGCTGATTTAGTTAAAGAAGGCGAAAAGAGAAATATCAAAGAAAATGATTACCCATTAACGATTAGAACTTATCAAGCTGGAGACAAAACAATGATCTCTGATTACCAAGTTCTTGTTCGTCGTTTATTTATCGATTGGAAGATGCCACTTTATTTAAGAAAGAGATGGCCTCTATTTGTTAATAAAGATAATAAGATTGTTTATATTCCTCGTTACAGATCTGATTTTCAAGTATCCAATTCTCCAAATTTTTACGTTAAAGAGTGTTTTACTTTGAAATAAAGTAATTTATCTTTATAATATTTTCACTACCAAAAAAGAGGAGGTATTTAATATGGCTGAAGAACAACAACCTGTTAGAAGACGCTTTTCGTGGAGTTATTTATTCTCGTTTTTACTTATTGCCGGTATTATCGTTACCGTTATAGTTTTACTATTCAATAGAAGTGGCGCTAAAGAATTTAAGCAAACTGAATTCTTAGCACAATTAGGCCAAAACAATATTACCGAAGTTAGAGAAACCCCTAAAGAAAACACCATCGTTAATTTAGCGGGTACTTATAAGTACACCACTCAAAGTGGAAAAACCGCTTATAAGAGTTTCACATTCAATATTTCTTATCACGAATTATATGAAGATGAAAATCCATGGACCTATGTTGGTACAGATGGTCAAAACTACTACTTAATCGATAATGAAAAAGTAGCAGATTTCGCTGGTGATCCATCCACAAAGGCAATTACCTTATACTCATTCATGAGTAACAAAGCCGCTTTAGCCGCAACTGAAGAAAAACCTTCATTTGTTTTACATAGTGCTAAAGACCCATATGTTACCTCTTGGTGGGATCAATGGGGACCAACCATCATTATGCTTGGTGGTAGCTTATTAATCTGTATCTTCTTATTCACAAGATTATCTGCCTCTGTTGCTGGAAGCAACAACAAGGCTTTGGAATTCAATAAATCCCGCGCTAGAAGAATGACTAACTCAAAGGTTCACTTTGATGATGTCGCTGGTGCAGAAGAAGAAAAAGTGGAAATGGCTGAACTCGTTTCCTACTTAAAAGAACCAAAGAAATTCGCCAAATTTGGTGCCAAATTACCAAAAGGCGTCTTATTAGTGGGCCCTCCAGGATGTGGTAAAACCTTATTAGCGAAAGCTGTTGCTGGTGAAGCAGGCGTTCCATTCTATTACATTTCCGGTTCCGACTTTGTCGAAATGTTCGTCGGTGTCGGTGCAGGACGTGTCAGAGATATGTTTAAGATTGCGAAAGAAAATGCACCATGTCTTGTTTTCATCGATGAAATCGATGCAGTCGGTCGTCAAAGAGGCGCTGGCTTAGGTGGTGGCAACGATGAACGTGAACAAACACTTAACCAATTACTCGTTGAAATGGATGGTTTCTCTGATAACTCTGGTATTATCGTTATCGCTGCGACAAACCGTGATGATGTTCTTGACCCAGCTTTATTAAGAGCAGGTCGTTTCGATAGAAAGATTACAGTTTCTATGCCTGATAAAGCAGGTCGTGAAGCTATCTTCAAAGTGCACGCACGCAATAAGAAAGTTGATCCAAACGTTGATTATGCTCAACTTGCAAAACGTACTGTTGGTTTCTCAGGTGCTGATATTGAAAATATCATGAACGAAGCGGCGATTTTAGCCGTTCGTAGAAACAAAGACCTTATTGACTTAGATGAAATTGATGAAGCTATCGATCGTCGTGTAGCGGGCCCAGCAAAATCCTCTAGAGGATTAAACGCTCATGAAAGAGATGTTGTTGCCCATCACGAAGCTGGTCACGCCATTATCGGTATCAAATGGCCACATAGTGATAAGGTTCAAAAGATTACAATTATTCCTCGTGGTAATACAGGCGGACACGTCCGTATGACACCTGAGGATGATAGATTCATTCTTACAAAGAAGGAACTTGAAGCGCGTATTATCGGTTACTTAGGTGGCCGTTCCGCAGAAGAAGTGTTCTTTGATGATGTTTCCACTGGTGCATCTAATGATATCGAAGTGGCAACTCAAATTGCGAGAATGATGGTTTGTGAACTTGGTATGTCTCCATTAGGACCAATTCAATATGAAAGAGACACTGGAAGTGTCTTCCTTGGAAGAGACTACACAAATTCACAAAAGAATTTCTCTATTGAAACAGCGACAAAGATTGATGCTGAAATTCGTAAGATCATCGAAGATGCTCACGAACAAGCACTCAAGATTATTAGAGAAAATAAAGAAGATGTCGAACTCATTGCTAAGACACTTCTTGAACATGAACAAATTACCGCAGAAGAAATTGATTACTTACTTGAACACCGTCATTTAAAGCGTGATGAAGTCCAAGAAGCTCCAGCGGAAAATGTTGTTCAACCAGAACCTCAAGCTGAACAACCTGAGAGTGAACAAGCTCCAGAAGTTCCAGAAGAGAGTAAAGGAGAATAATTGAGAGGTTCGCCTCTCTTTTTTCTATGTGGAAATTAGGCAAGTTTGAAATTGATAGTAAAGTAGTCCTTGGCCCAATGGCGGGAATTACCTTTAGAAGCTATAGAGAGTTTATGGCTAATTTTGGTTTTGGCCTTTGTGTTACCGAGATGGTTTCAGATATGGGATTATTCTATGGAAACGAAGAAACTAAGACTTATATAGACTTCGAAAAAGGAAATTACTTAACAGGTGTTCAATTATTCGGACATGACCCAATTTACATCAAAAAAGCCGCAGAAATCGCTTTAAACGCCAATCCAAACATCGATTTCTTCGATTTTAATATGGGTTGTCCAGTTCCAAAAGTTGTGGATGCTGGATCTGGTTCTGCATTAATGAAAAACCCTAAACTTTGTGGTGATATTATTCGTGCTTTGAAGGAAGTGACTGATAAGCCTGTAACCGCAAAAATACGTTTAGGTTGGGATGCGAAATCCATGAATTATATGGAAGTAATTCGTGAGTTAGAAGATGCTGGTGTAGATATGATTGCGATTCATTCTAGAACCAAGAAAGAACTCTATCTTGGAGAACCACATCACGACTTGCTTAAAGATTTAAGAAGCCAAATGAAAATGCCATTAGTAATATCCGGAAATATCTATACGCTTGATGATGCGATTAAAGCATTAGAAATTACTGGAGCAGATGCAGTTATGGTGGCTCGTGGTGGAGTTGGAAATCCATTCCTATTAACTCAAATTAACGAATATTTTAAGTCCGGGAATAGATTAGAAAGTCCATCTTTAAAAGAACAACTAAAGTGGTGTTATGAATTAGCTACTAAAGTAGTGGAAGAAAAAGGTGAAGATAGAGGAATGAGAATTTACAGGAGCATAGCTCCTAAATTCTTTACAGGTATTAAAAACTGCAAAGGATATAGATTAAGATTAAGTTCTGAATTAGTGTCCTTAGAATCGCTTAAAAGTATTCTTCAAGATATCGCAAACGATAACAATGTTGAATTCTCAGTATGAAAATTCAAATGATTCAAATATAATAAGAAAGTTAGTGAGGTATTATTATGGATAATAAAGTAGTATTAAATGACCAAGAACAAGCTAGAAGAGATAAGCTCGAAAAATATAGAGCGTTAGGTGTTGATCCTTTTGGTAAAGCCTATAAAGTCTCTCACCATGTTGATGAAATTAGAAAACTATGCAATAAGAAATCTGAAAAAGCATTACAAAGAATGAATTTAGTGGTTTCTGTTGCGGGACGTTTAATGAACATCAGAAGAATGGGCAAAGCTTCATTCGTTAATTTACAAGATAAAACAGGCCATATCCAAGCATATATTGGTATCGATGTTGTAGGTAAAAAAGCCTATGATGTTTTCCGCCTTGCAGATATTGGCGATATCGTCGGTTTAAAAGGTCGTGTTATGATGACCAGAACAGGCGAATTAACTATCCGTGTTGAAAAGTACACACACCTCACAAAATGCTTACATCCATTACCAGAAAAATTCCATGGTTTAGTGGACGTTGAAGAAAGAAGTAGAAGAAGATACTTAGACCTCATTATGAACGAAGAAGCACGTAAGGTTGCTTTTGCTCGTCCAAAGATTATTAGAGAGATCCAAAGTTTCTTAGATGGCAACGATTTCGTGGAAGTCGAAACAAGCATCTTAAATCCTATCTTAGGCGGTGCTGCCGCAAGACCATTCGTTACTCATCATAATGCCTTAGATAAGGACTTTTACCTTAGAATTGCGACGGAATTGAACTTAAAACGTTTAATTGTTGGTGGTATGGAAAGAGTCTACGAAATTGGTAGATTATTTAGAAATGAAGGTATGGACGCAAGCCATAACCCAGAATTCACCACAATCGAAATTTACCAAGCTTTCTCTGATTTAAGAGGTATCGGTGCATTAACCGAAAAGATGATCAGACAAGTCGCGAAAAATGTCACTGGTTCCGCAGTTGTGGAATACCAAGGAAAAACCATTGATTTCCAATCTAAATTTAGATGGGTTTCTATGAATGATTTAATTAAAGAAAAAGTCGGTATCGATTTCAGTAAAATTGAGTCATTTGAAGAAGCTAAAGCCCTTGCCGATAAATACGAAATTCACCTCGACAAGTTCAAGAATAGTGTAGGTTATGTTATGAACGAATTCTTTGAAGAGTTATGTCAAGATGATTTAATTCAACCAACATTCGTTTATAGTTATCCAATTGAAGTGTCTCCATTAACCAAGAAAGGCAAAGATCCACGCTTCACAGAAAGATTCGAATTATTCGTGAACGGACGTGAGCTCGCTAATGCATATAGCGAACTTAATGACCCAATTGATCAAAGACAAAGATTCATTGACCAACTTAAGGCCAAAGAACTCGGTGATGATGAAGCCAGCGATATGGACGTCGACTTTGTTGAATCACTCGAGTACGGTATGGCGCCTACAGGTGGTGTGGGCATGGGCATTGACCGTCTTACCATGTTATTAACTAACCAAGCTCAAATTAGAGAAGTCATCTTATTCCCAACAATGAGGGATAAATAAAATTTGGAACCATTAATGGTTCCTTTTTTTCTGTGTAAAAATTTTCGAGTTTGATACCTATATATTTAGTAGAGGCGAATTATTTAGTTTCTTACGCGCTTGCAACTTAAATATGTAATATGTATAATACTATTGCTTTTTATAAGCATGACTCTCTGCTATGAAAATAGCCAGAAGACCAAAGGGAGGTAGTAAAATGCGCAAATACGAAATTATGTACATTTTAAGAGCTAACTTAGACGAAGAAGCTCGCAAAGCCCAAATGGAAAAATTAGCCGGTCTTTTAGAAAAGAACGGTGCAAAAGTCGAAAAGACTGACGAAGCATTTGGTTTACGCGATCTCGCTTATCCAATTAACGATGAAGTTAAAGGATACTATGTCGTCCTCAAAGTTTTAGCTGAGCAAACTGCACTTTATGAATTCAATCGTAAAGTCCGTCACGATGCAAATGTCTTAAGATTCTTAATTCTCGCTGAACAAGAATAAGGAGGATAATCTTATGATTAACAACGTAGTTTTAGTCGGTCGCTTAACACGTGACCCAGAACTCAAAACAACCACTTCTGGAACATCTATTTGTTCATTCACAGTCGCAGTCGACAATCGTCAAAGAAATGCCGATGGAACAAGAACCGCAAGTTTCATTCCATGCACAGCATTCCAACAATCTGCAGATAATATGAGCAAGTTCCTTAAGAAAGGTTCATTGGTAGGTATCGTCGGACGTTTGAATCAACGTAGTTATCTTAATAAAGATAATATCAAAGTGACAGTCATCGAAGTTTTATGTGATACTGTTCAATTCCTTGAACCAAAAGGTGAAGGTAGAGCTAACGAAAACGATAACAGCGGTTTCGAAAGCGATGTCCAAGCATCTCAAGATGAAAGCAAAAACCTCGATGCGTTAGATTTGCCTGACGATGATCTTCCATTCTAATTAGAAAGGAAAATTGAAAATGGCATTTAGAAAAGTTAGACCACACAAAAAAGTCTGTGTGTTCTGTAAGAACAAATCTAAGTTTATTGATTACAAAGATATCGAAACACTTAAGACCATGATTACTCCAAATGGAAAAATTTCTCCACGTAGAGGAACAGGTACATGTGCAAAACACCAAAGAGAATTAGCCGTCGCTATTAAAAGAGCGAGATTCATGGCTCTTCTCCCATATGTTGAAGACTAATCAATTACTTAAGCAAAACAAAAAGACCTACATTGATTGTAGGTCTTTTTAATTATTTATAATTAATTATTGGAAGATGATTGAGGGATATCAATTGTAGTTTCGAATACTGCTTTTATCTCAAAATCATTACCATCTATATTTGCGTGTAGCCATGTGATGTAGCCGTTTTGGAATTTGACTTGATATCCAAAACCCACTCCCGCGTAATGATAATATCCTAAATAAAAGTCATCGGTTAAATCATCATCTTCGTAAAATTCATAATTAGACATCTCTTTCATGTGCATTTCAACTTCATGATAAAAAGCGTATGAGCATCTACTTTGAATGTTTTCACTGGATGTCGATCTTAAATATTTAGAACCTGTTTTTGTATATGAATAGCATGTTCCGTTTTTATTCTCATAATAAACGGCATCTTGATTTGGATTTTTTATCATCCAACCGTTTTTGGTGAACTTTTGTGTGTAAATTGCAGTGATATTTGATGAATAACGGTACTGATATGTGTAGTTATATTGCTTATTGAACGCTGATTGAGATGCATTTTTAAAAGCATTCCATTGACTTACAGTGATTTGTTCACCGTTACCTTCTGTTACTGGCGGATTATTGTCGCTTAATGTGTGAGCGGCTATTGTTGTTGTTTCTGATCCTCCGCCAGAAGAACCGCCGCCTTCTCCACCGGAACCACCTTCTCCACCAGAAGAACCACCTCCAGATCCTCCTTCACCAGATCCATTTTGTCCTTGTTCGGATCCATTACCGGAATTGTTGGAAGAATTCTGTTTTGTGGTGCAGCCAAAAGAAAGAAGTGAGACTGCTGCTAAAATTAATAAAGTTTTATATTTCATATGAGATATTATTGCATAGAATTGTGATAAAATATAGAAGTAATCGAATAATTATTGAAGTCATCATATGGATAAGATTAAAGACTACCTATTGTCTCAACAAGATATCAAATATCGTGATTTTACTTTGCCTTTAATTCCTAACGTTGATGAAAAGACCTTTATAGGCGTGCGTTTACCTATCATTAAGAAGTATGCGAAAGATTTACCTAAGAAAGATAGATTAGAATTCTTAAAAGATCTCCCACATCAATACCACGAAGAGAACATTTTACATGCACTCATTCTTTCTAATATGAAAGATTATGATACGTTCCTTAACTATGTTAATGAGTTCTTACCATATGTTTCTAACTGGTCAGTATGTGACACAATTTGTAATAAGAACTTAGTTAAATATAGACCTCAGTTAATAAAAGAGATTTATAAATGGCTGAAAAGTTATGAACTATATCGTGTTAGATACGCAGTTAAATGTTTAATGAATTATTATCTAGACGAAGACTTCAAAGAAGAACATCTACTAAAAGTAAGAGAAGTTAAATTAGATGACTATTATGTGGAAATGATGATCGCGTGGTATCTCGCAACTGGTTTAGCAAAGGACTATGAATCATTCGTGAAAGTCATTGAAGAGAAATGGTTCAGCAAATCTATCCACAATAAAGCTATTCAAAAAGCGGTGGAGTCATTCCGTGTAAGTGATGAGCACAAAGCATATTTGAAAACACTAAAGATAAAATAGTCGTCCATGTGGGCGACTTTTCTATTATTAAGAAAAGATGTAAAATTAATATACAAATCTACTAGGAGAACAATTATGTGTTGGGCACTTAAAAAATGTTATTACCGCATTTATCAAAAAGTCCTAAAATTCGCGATGTGTTTTATGGACTGGAAAGAACCTGAACTTTTAGAGGGTGAAGGCGCTGTATTAAAACTTCCATCTTTTATCAAAGATAAAGGTATTAAGAAAGTCCTTATCGTTACTGATAAAGGATTAATGTCTTTAAAACTTTTAGATCCATTATTCTTAGAACTCCAAAAGCAAGGTATTTGGTATGTAGTATTTGATGATGTCCAACCTAACCCAACCATCCCAAGTATTGAATGTTGCAAAGATGCTTATATTAACAATAACTGCCAAGGCATTATCGCCTTTGGTGGTGGCTCACCAATGGACTGCGCTAAAGCAGCCGCTGCCAGAGTGGTGAAACCAAAACAATCAGTGAGAAAGATGAGAGGTTACCTTAAGGTACATAAGAAACTCCCTCCATTCTTCGCCGTTCCAACAACCGCAGGTACTGGTTCTGAAACTACACTTGCTGCAGTTGTTACTGATCCAACCACACATGAAAAGAACGCCATCTGTGACTCTAGCTTAAGACCAAAGTATGCTGTGTTAGATCCAACATTAACATTAGGACTTCCTCCACACATCACATCCACAACAGGTATGGATGCGTTAACGCATGCAGTGGAATCCTATATTGGTAAAAGCAATGTCAAATCTACGATTAGATATGCTGAAGATGCAGTGAAATTAATTCACGCAAATTTAGAAAAAGCATATGTAAATGGTAAAGACATGGATGCGAGAAATAATATGCTTAAAGCATCATTCCTCGCTGGTAGTGCGTTCACACGTGCTTTCGTTGGCTATGTACACGCAATCGCACATAACCTAGGTGGCATGTATAACACACCTCACGGATTAGCGAATGCCGTCATTCTTCCATATGTCCTTGAATGGTATGGTTCCTCAGTTTATAAACCATTAGCAAAGCTAGCGGACCTCATTAACTTAGGTAAAGAAGGTATGTCTGAAGAAGATAAAGCTAAAGCTTATATTGAAGAAATCAGAAGAATGAATAAAGCAATGAATATCCCAGAGAAGTTTGATTTCATCAAAGAAGAAGATATTCCAACTCTTGTGAAGAGAGCCCTTAAAGAAGGTAATCCGGGATATCCAGTTCCGAAGATTATGAAACCAGAGGATTGCGAAAAAGTCATTCGTCAATTAATGGCCTAATCAGTAAACAAATAAAAAATGTCGTCCTAATAGGGCGACTTTTCTTTATAATTAATGTTGCTATGACCAAGAAAAAGAAAACAGTAATTATCGTTGTTGCTGCAGTAGTGGCCACCCTTTCTTTAGCGGTGGCGATTCCCTTTTCTATCTTAGGAATTAGAACCGCATCGATAAGTGGTGATTATTCATATCTTAGGGAAGATGAGAAATATTCCTCAAAAGTGGAGATAACAAATATCGATTTAGTAACACAACACATTTCTTGTGGTTACGCGACGATTGAGATGATGTCTACATTCTATGGAAATACAGTTACTGAGGATCAATTATCCGACAAGAATAAAGGTGCGATATCAACATCCTCATCTGATGGCTTTTTGAAGGAAATAAATAAGTCAATTCCTACGAAAAAGTTTGCAAAACGCGCATATCTTAGAAATGATAAGCTACTTAAAGAAATCCATGATTCATTAGAAAATAACAACCCTGTCGCTATTGAATGGGCAGCTTTATATGAAGGAAAAACATGGACATTACACTTCTCATTAATCAGTGGTTTAGATATCGCAAACGATAACGTCACTGTTTATAATCCATACGGATATATCGAAAATATAACTGTTAAAGAATTCATTGATAGAAGCACATTCAATGCTTATAAAAATATGGAGTTCTTCTTAGCGTTTGGATTTGCATTCGGAGCATTTGAAAAGAATACGATATTCTACGCAAAATAATTACATAAATAAAAGCCGCACATAATGCGGTTTTTTGTTTGCTTATTTAACTTTAATTGCATATATGATATCATATAAACGGAAAGGAGAATAATATGCCATCAAATCACCTTGCTTACATCGATAACTACAACAAAGAAAAATATAAGATGTATCAATTTCGTGTGAAAAAAAGCGATAACGAATTGATTAACAAGTTAGATAACATTCCAAATCGGAATAGGTATATCACTAGTTTAATATTAGAAGACATCAATTCTAGTGTTTTGACCATTAAACAAATTAAGGAACGCATTAAACCAATTATGGTTAAACATAAAGTTGAAGATGTCTATCTATTTGGTAGTTATGCTAGAGGAGAAGCTAATAGAGATAGTGATGTGGACATATATTGTTCTTCTGGTGATATCAAAAGCCTTTATGATGAAGTGGCGTTTACTGAAGAATTGGAAACCGCTTTAGGCAAAAAGGTAGATGTTGTAACCATTGGTTCCCAGATGCATGACTACTTTAGAGAACAACTAGAGGAGGATATGATCAAATTATGCTTGGGACAAAAGAAAAAGGCATAATGCTTTATATCATCAATCATTGCAAAAGAATTGAAGAAAAAGCATTCAATATTTCAAAGCAAGAATTTGATAAAAGCGAAGATGTTCAAGAAATAGTGTGTTTCAACATTTTCCAAATAGGCGAATTAGCCAAGAACCTTTCTATAGATTTCATCCTTCAACACAGTGGTGTTCCATGGAATCAAATAAAAGGAATGAGAAATAAAATTGGCCATGGTTATGGAACGATAGAAATGGATCGTGTTTGGGATACTGCTATCAATGACATAAAACCTTTAAGGGAATATTGCCAACAAATTGTAAACGACAACAAATAACAAAATGCGTTCCAACTAAAAAAGCCACCGATTGGTGGCCTTTAATTTTTTAAATATTATTTTTCTAAGAATGGTTCGAATGCTTCTGCGAATAAGTGACCTAGTTTAACTTCTGATTCACTATCATAGTGGCATTTATCTGCGGTTGGTTCAGGTTCTCGATCTGTATGTAAACCTTCGGCAACTGTATCAATTAGATAATTGTTTTCGCTTAACTCGGCAAACGCTTCTTTTTGCTCGTTTACTTCTGGACCATATTCCCAAACACTTGTGTCAGGATTAATTTTCGCATCGATGAACGGAAGTTCTTTTCCGCCTGTGAATTCTTGAAGCTCATATCTCACATTACCGACGAATGTTACTAGGTTATCTTTATAAACACTGTGGTATCCAGGATAGGAATCGCCTTCACCTTGCATCCAACAAAATGCTTTTAGTGTTGCGTCGTATCCCTTTTTCTTAAGATTTTCCATTTGCATCTTTACGTAATTGATTAGTCGTGGATACATTTGAGAGTTCTTTGCGAGCCAGTCATCTTTTAAACAAGATCCACCGCAGGCAAATTTAATAATAAATAATTTATTATCGTATTTTCCGTGCATTCTTTCAGCGATGCCGATTTCGGGACCAAATGTTTTAAGAGAATTACCTTGTCCTAACTTTACTTTAGTAAAATCAGAGACTTTATTTTGTGATCCAAATGTAATTTGGTTTGGACCTGGCCAGTCTTTTGTCCAGTTATCGTATACGATTTGGATTCCTTCATATCCAATCATATATTCTTCATACTTTTCCATGCCGTTTTCATCCCACATAGAAATGTATTCATTATGTGTACAACCAACTGCGTTAGATTGACCAGAAATGAGAATAACATCTACTTTTTTCAAATTAGAATTCCTCCCTGTACAGGAGCCAACACCTAAAGAGAGAATAGGTGCTAATAGCAATAAACAAATTTTCTTTTTCATACTAATATTTTAAGCATACTTATAGTAAACAAGCAAAAATCTCAGTAAACGGTTATTTATTTGTATAACAAAAAAAGTCATCTTGATGGATGACCTTGATGTTTATTTTCTTTTTCTAAGTTTTTTCTTAGGAGCCCATTTCTCTAAGATTCTTGGGTAGTATTCTCTCCAAATGTTTTTGACGTGTTCTTTGGAATAGAAATCAGATATTTCTTTACTACCTTTGGAATATTTTTCGTAATAGGCTTTATCACTCGCTAATTTCTTCACTTGTTCATCGAATTCATCGACATTCTTACCAATTGCGTAGCATTCTTTATCTTTGAATAAGATTTCTTCGTATAATTCTAAGTCTCTTAATAAGACTGGTTTGAAGGAATTGACAGCTTCTAAGATAGCCATTGGGAAGAGTTCGGATAGTGATGGCATGAATAACAAGTCACACATATTGAAGATACCGTTCATTTCCACACGTGGAATAATACCGATAAACTTCACGTTTTCTGGTGGATTATCCATGATGGCTTTGAGTTCTTTATATCCATCAGTCATTTTTCCAAAGCTGAATCCACCCGCCCAGACGAACATTTTGTCAGGATTTCTTTTTGCGACTTCTACGAAGTCCACAACACCTTTTCTCGTTTGAACTTGGCCACAACCCATAACCACGAATTTATCATGAGGGATGTTATATTTGTCCCTTAACGCCATTCTTTCTTCTTCACTGATTTTGTGGAATTTTTCATGATCAACAAAGTTAGGAATATATGTGACGTTTTCTCTTGGAATTCCGAGTTCCACAAGTGGTGGAATAAAGGAAGGATTGACGACGACGATTTCATCCGCTTTACGATATGTGTTAATGACGTATTTCTTAAATATCGCAAAGAAGAGTTTATTCATTTTGATAGAACCATCTAATGTTGATGGGATGAAGTGAACATATGCCACGTTAACGTGATGTCTATTGAATCTCATTCTGTATTGAGGATTCACGGTGTGCATATGGTAAATATCAAAATTACCTTTTTTGGAATTAATTTCCACTTCAAAGATATCTTCGCATTCTTTGACTAATGCGACTTGTTCTAAGTAAGCACTTCCAACACCTTGACCATCAACTGATGTGGCTTGTGAAAGCATATTAATTCTAATTTTTTCCATATTTTATAAGTTCCTATCGGTATCTAACATTATACATTATCAAGGTATTATTGAATATATTCAAACAGTTTGAAAAGTTATTCACTTAAATCACTTAAAGTGATATAGTTTTTAGTAAGAACCCAAAAGTCCTATTATAGAAGTGATCAAATGGATCGCTTTTTAATTTTTATAAATACGCTCCAAAAGTGTATTTATAATCTTGAAGACTTCATTTATAATGAATACGGTGACCGCATATGGGAAAAAGAATTCGCGTTATTAAAATTGTTTCATTTATTATCATTCTCGTTGAGATACTTTTAATCGGAGCATTCTCAGTTTTTTACTTTACAAATTTATTTGGCATGGCCGATAAGATGAACCCTCAATCCGTGGTTCTTGCTTGTACAATCCTCGCCGCCATTGATTGTTTATTCGTTTGGGGAATATCTGTTTCTGTTGCCTCTTTGAGACATAAGACTGACTTACACGCTGCTGAAGTTATCGGTAGTGACGTTCAAGAAGCATATAACTTCGCAATGATTGGTTTAGCGGTTACAGATAAAAACGATAATGTTTTATGGACAAACGATTTATTTAAAAACCGTCATATCGATATCATTGATACAAACATTCTTTCCTGGCAACCAGAATTAGCAGTTCTTAAAGATATCGCAAATGGTGCGGATAAAGAATGCAAAATTCATTTCAATTCCCGTACATATGATGTGAAACTCCTCGTCGAAGCGGGCTTATGGATTTTTAAAGATGTCACCGATTTCGAAGAAAGCTATAACTATTCTAAAGACCAAGCTCCAGTGGTTGGTTTATTAATGATTGATAACTACGATGATGTCGTCCGTGGTGACGATGACTTTAACGACACTGCGACAAAGGTCAAAAACGTTATCTTTGCTTATGCAAAAGAATATGGTGTCTTATTAATTAAGATTAAGAGCGATTCCTATTCCATGCTTTGCAACTACAAGAACTATATGCGTATGCATGAAGATAACTTCTCCGTTATCGACAAAGTCCGTGAAGTCAGTAGTGGCACAGATATGCCATTAACATTATCCATTGGTATGGCTAGAGAATTCCCAGACTTCATTAAGCTTAATGATTTAGCCAAAGAAGCTGTTGATATCGCTATGTCTCGTGGTGGTGACCAAGTGTGTGTCGCTGTCCATGGTAGCGAAATGGAATTCTATGGTGGTAAAACCGAAGCTCAAGAAAAAAGAAACCGTGTTAAAGACCGTGTTCTTGCCGACTCTCTTATCGCTTTAATTAGAGCCTCATCCAATGTCTTAGTTATGGGTCACACTATGATGGACATGGATGCTTTAGGCGCATGTTTAGGTATTAAATCTATTTGTAATAGATTAGATAAAAAATGTAAGATGGTTGCTGATTTGAAAGCCACTGAAAGTAAAACTAGAGCGGCTTTCACTTCTTCTTTTAGTAAAGAAGTTGTTGAAGATATCCTTATCTCACCAAGCAATGCTTACGATTCAATCAATCCAAACACATTATTAATTGTTGTGGACGTCCATATTCCAAATATGACTATGGCGCCAAAATTATTAGAAAAAGCCACAAAGATTGTCGTTATCGACCATCACAGACGTGCAGAAGAATATATTGATTCTCCTGTCTTTAACCATATCGATCCAGCGGCATCTTCAACATGTGAAATTATCGCTGAATTTATTAGATTCTCATCTATCAATCCTAAGATTGAGATTTCTCCAATTTACGCGACTATTATGATGTCCGGTATCTTCCTTGATAGTAATCACTTCAAGAGCAAAGCTACTGGTTTAAGAACATTTGAAGCTTGTACCATTCTTAAAGAATATGGTGCAGATAACGCTACTGCAGATGATTATTTAAAAGATGACTTTGAAGAATATCGTCAAGTTACCGAAATGGTTAGTAGACTTGAACACCCGGCTTATGGTGTTGTCGCCGTTTTCGCACCTGATGATTTAATCGTTGATGAAGCTGCAATTAGTAAAACCGCAAATCAATGTATGTCCTTAAAAGGCAACCATGTTTGTTTCGTGGCCGCTCATATATCATCAAAGAGAATTAAAGTCTCCGCGAGAAGCGATGGTTCCGCAAACGTGCAATTATTAATGGAAAAACTCGGTGGTGGCGGTGGTCACTTTGCTAGTGCTGCTGGTATTTTTGAAAACAGTTCAATTGATGAAGTTAAAGAAGCTATCTATAACGTCATTCAAAAACACTTATCAGAAGCTACTGCAGATGCTGCTGCAAGGAAATTTGAAGGAATTATGGAGGAATAGTTATGAAAGTTATCTTACTTAAAGATGTGAAAAACGTCGGTAAAAAAGATCAAACTGTCGAAGTCAGCGATGGCTATGCACAAAATTTCTTATTCCCACGTAAATTAGCCGTTCAACTTACCAAAGGTAGCAGTCAAGTTTTAGCCAATCAAAAAGAAGCTGAAAAACAATTATTCGATAAAAACCAAGCGGAAGCTCGTGAAACCGCTAAAAAATTAGAAGATATCACTTTAGAATTCACTTTAAAAAGTGGTTCTAATGGCAGATGTTTCGGCAATGTTAGTTTGAAACAAATCGAAGAAGTGTTATTAGCAAAATATAAAATTACTATCGATAAGAGAAAATTTGTCGACAAAGGTCCATTAGATTCATTTGGTATCTATAGACTTCGTATCGAATTATTCAAAGGTGTCATTGGCACGATTAACGTTCATATAGGGGAGGAGAAGAAGTAATGGCGTATTCAAAAAATGTAAAACCAAAAGTCGCTAAAAGCGATCTTCCTTATAATGAACAAGCTGAACAGGCAGTCTTAGGAAGTGCTTTACTTAGTAAAGATGCGATGTATTCTGTCCTTTCTTCCTTAGTGGAAAGCGACTTCTTTGAAGGAAGACATCAACTCATTTATCGTGCGATTGATAATTTGCGTCAACGTGGTGTGAACGTAGATACACTCACATGCGCAGAAGAATTATTAAATCTCAAAGAACTCGATAATATTGGTGGTGTTGAATATTTACAACTTTGTTGTGATTCCATGGTGGCTTTCGCTAACCTCGATCACTACATTAACATTGTTAATGATCAATCTTGTTTAAGAAAATTATTAGAAGCGATTCGTCAAATTGACTTTAAATATCATTCTGAAGAAATCGAAAACATCAATGACTTCATCCTTAAAGGTGAAGAAATGATTAAAGACGCAACTGAAAGAAGAAGAATTTCTACTTTCAAACCAACAAAAGAAGTGGCGCCTGAAGTTGAACAAATTATTAAATCCACACGTGAACTCGGTGAAGACGAAGTTACTGGTTTAAATACTGGTTATGAAGGAATCAATAGAGTTACTCAAGGTTTCCAAAGAAGTAACTTAGTTATTTTGGCGGCACGTCCTGCTGTTGGTAAAACCGCTTTAGCGCTTAACTTTGCTTATCGTGCGGCAACAAGAGCAAAAACACCTGTCGCTATCTTCTCATTAGAAATGAGTAGTGAATTATTAGTGAGACGTTTAATCGCTAGTGAA
>JAFZRR010000063.1 GCA_017619815.1 Bacilli bacterium
ACAATAATACCAAATTATTGAATGATAAATATGAGGAGTAAAACATGAACGCAAATTATTCAGATTCGCAGATTGAACAAACAATCAAAAGATTACAAAACATTTTACCGGACCAAGGATTTTCAAACGGCAGCTTATTTAAGGTTTTTCGTCATTCTACAATAACGAATGATTTTACAAGATAATCTATAAAAAGAATAAATGTAGCTGATGTTAAATTTTTAGATTGTCAGTTCAATGGGGCTGCAGCCACAGGTTCAAAATTCCTCAACGGTCAATTTATAAACTGTGACCTATCTGGTTCGAATTTCCAATACTGTCAATTTGAAAGAGTAATCTTTAGTTCTAAGTCATTATTAAAAGGTGCTAATTTCAGTCATAGCACTTTTGTCGATTGCCAGTTCGTTGATATTTCGTTGTTTGAATCCACATTATATGATTGCAGCTTTGAGAACTGTTTGTTTGAAAAATCAACAATTCGTACAAGCACTTGGGAAAACTCAACATTTAAAAAATGTAGAATTTGTATAATCGACTTGTCTCATATTAATTTGGAGTACATTAAAATTGAAAACATAACTTTGGATCAAGTAGTGTTACCTCCTTATCAGATTCCATATATTATTGGAGCTCCAACTTTACTTCAAAAAACAAAAAACACCATCAATGTTTACACTGATAAGGGAACAATAACTGCACAAGAATACTGTGAATTATATAATGATTTGCTTGTTTTTTTTGGAGGACAAAGCAACTTTTTTCCTGCTGCGAATCTGCTTATTGCACAAGAGGAATATGATGCGGCATTTGATTTTATCATGATGGGAATTCAAGAGGCTGGCGACTTTTGTGATTTTCGAATGATAAAGCATTATTGTAGATTAGCGTGTTCTACAAGAGAATTCTCATCCTCTCAGCTAAAACGGCTATTTGACCTAATTACTGGACTGGCATATAACAATACATGGGATATTAATTCATTGCACTACTATTTGCTTAATGTGGGAGAAATTAAAGAATTATTATTAAATAACTCTATTCAAAAAGAGCGTGTCGAATTTATTATAAAAACAAACATTGAGAAAAATGACTTGACATCTATTAATGATTTATATAATCAAGTGGCTCAAATCATTAAAGAATGTTGTTCTATTAGTCATGTTGATTCAATAGAATTACGACATAATTCACCATATGAAATATTTGTAACATGTATTGATGACTTAACCCATGTGTTGTTACTTATATCTACGATGTATAGCATATTGATGGTAGGGAACAAAGGGCTTGATTTCCTCAAAAAAATAGAAGAAACAATTAGAATTCATCAACAAAATCGGATGTTTAAATACGAGCTTGAAGAAAAAAAGCTTGACCTCGAAAAAAAGAGAAATGAACAGCAAACAGAATCAAAAAAAACCGGGAGTATTCAAACCTATTCTGTTTTAGATTTGGAATACTATATAAGATGCGATTCAATTGAATCCTCAAAAAAACTTGGGAGTGATTTATTGCATAACAAAGCGTCAAATCCTAAGAAGTAATCTTTTTACTATTAGAAAAGCTTAATGTGTTGTTTTGACACATTGGACAATCTGGTCCTAAAATTAAACCATAATGAGCGGCTATTTTTTTACATCTGTGATAGACATTGATAATATCAAGTGTTTTTGGGGGGTTCAAGTAATAAAAATCGCTTCCGTATAATGGTCTGAAAATGGATATAATGGGTTCTATGCCATTTTTGCATAATGTTTCTATTCCATTTAAGAAAACCGTATCACTATCAAACCCATATATTAACAAGCTTCTAACTTTCCCTTTCTTTCCCCAAATGGTTGTTGCATTTCGCAAAGAAGTCAGATACTGCTCCATACTGATTTTTCCTTTCCCAGGCATGATTGTTTTGGCTTTATTACGATCAAAAACTTCAATGTTAAAAGCAACTTCTGTGATCCCTGCTTTTTTCAACCTGGACAGAATACTATTATCTTTTGGCGGTAGGGACATTAAGTATATATCTTTATTGCATTTTCTATGAATATAATCTGCGATACTAATAATAATCTCCCAAGCGTTATCGTTGAGAGCATACGTTCCACCTCCAATTAAGAAGTGGCGAAATTCAACATTCGCGAGACAGTAATCAATTGTCTCCTTTATATCATCAACATCATACATATAATTATGAAATGGCAAATTGCAAAATTTACATGACATATGATGTGATTTATAAAAACATATTGGCGCAGGATTAATCCGTATTCGATCAGTTGCCAAGTTAATTATTGCATCATATGGAATTTTAGTTGAGGTATATTTGCTGTTAAGAGAATCTGGCTCAAAAAATAATTCCAAGTTAGAGATTATATCTCCATCTAATAACAAGACAAAATTATCGTCTATCCAATCAATTGTAAAAGGACTCAAGGAATTAAACTTACAATCACATGGTATGTTAATATATATGCCATCAAATATTATTGCATCAACTGCATCGAAAACAGCTTGTTTGATTGAACCTTTTGCTTTTGCTTTTACGATCGCTTTTGTTGAAAAACTAATACCATGATTTAGTAAAGCAATCTTTATATATTCTTTAAAATGGTTCTTTTCTTTTTTTAGAATTGTTTTAACGTCTTCAAAAAAAAGATTTGGATGTAATGATATAGCACCTTCGTAATATGAACATATATTTTGCTTAAAAATACATCGAAAAAGATAGGTGTTACTTTCTTTTGGCCAATAGCTTTGAGAAAAACCATCCATCTGTATTTCAAATATATCTTGAGATTCAAGCAATTTGTTTATATGTGATTTCGATGTATTTCTATTGGTATAAGTATAGTTACTGTAGTTTACAGCAAGAGAAATACTATCTGTAAAAATCCTTTGCTGAAACGCTTTTAAATTAAGAGATTGTAAAGAAACGCCAGCTTGTTCAAATAAAGCTTTGTTAATTAATTGACTTGATGCTTGAAATCTTGTATTAAACTCAACAAAATAGATTTTATTTGTTGCCATAATCAAATCAATACCAATTATTCCTCTATAACCATGTTTTTTTAGAAATAATCCAATCTCTTTTGCTTTTGAAACAATCAAGTTTTTCTGTTCCTCAGGGAATTGATTAATACAAATATAATCTGCTCCACAGTATAGCATTTTTTTCTCGATCTCAATTACAATCTGCACTGAAGGCGGTAGCAATACCACATTATCTTCAAAAATAACAAGATGCACATTTACAGAAATGGCATTTTTAATAAAAGGCGACACAATATACTCCTCTGTTGTATTGATAAAGTCACAATCTGTAGAGGATTTCACATGGAATGTTCCTTCTCCACCAGATGAAAAGTGTTTTTGTACTATGAACTCTGTTTCTCCAGAAAAAAAACAGCAGAAGTTTTTATAATTACAATCTGCTCCTGAAAAAACTGAAAAAGGTATAGTGTCTATTATTTTTTCAACGAAAAGTCGCGATCTTTGCTTATTTGAAAGTTTGATTAATAGTGAATAAGAGTTTAAACATACACTATGTTTTCTTACATCACTGCTACATTGATACGCAAACATCGGATTATAAAACATAAACTGACTGTCTGGATCTTCTTCACATAATTCCTCTATTTTTTTTATTATAAAAGAATCGCAGTCGTAATTTGTTTTATTGTGATTTATCCTTTTTTGATCGTCACAATATGAAGTATTGTTTTTCTTTTTATTATCTCCAAAAATGGTTATTGAGCCCCTAAACAAGGCACCAGTATCATCAATATCAGATTGCCTTGGCCCAACCCAATACAAATTGCTCATTACCTTCTCCTTTTTAATTTTGTATACTTAAAATGGATGTCTTTTCCGCTTAGTTTTGTTTGAATACTTATGCTCAAAATGTCAGTTAAGTAGATAAAGCCATCAAACAATAAATCGTAAGACTTCTTTTTTCTCTCTTCGTAAATAAACTGTTTTAAGGAACATAGTATTTCAAACATCTCATTTGGTGTCAAATAAACAAATGTTTTAAAATCATATACCCCATATTCTAAACCTTTTGAGAAACTTTCCAATGTAGTTAAGAGCCCCATGATATTCTTATACAAATCGGGATTCTTATATATTTCTTCAGCTACGAATGACGTGTTTTGGGTTATCTTCGTATATTGGTCGCGCAATTCGTATGTATCGTTAAATATTTGATTATATACTGAAATTGTTTCACTTCGACGCCTGCGAACAGATTCTTTTGCATATTGAAATATAATGAATCCCACCTCAGTCAAGGCGATAATTGCACCAATTACAGATAAACAAATAGTCAATTTAATTCCGTCCTTTTTCTAACAATAATTTGGTATTATTGT
>JAFZRR010000064.1 GCA_017619815.1 Bacilli bacterium
ACGCGGAACCATTGAGGCCACTTGGTTCACTTATAGTGAAAAAGATAACGAATACACAATGAACGAAACTGGCCGCAACAAATATAGCTTAGATACCTGCAAGATGAAGATTAAAGTGGAGGATGACAAAATTACCAAAATACATTTCAATTTCTCCACAAAGAAAGTTGAATGCTATGCGGACTTCACGGAGTTTGGAAAACAAAACGTGAAAGCACCAGATCCTTCACAAATAATTGATTAAAAAAAGAAGACCTCCAAAGGTCTTTTTTAATATACGTGGCTGGGGTGACTGGGATCGAACCAGTGAATGGTGAATTCAGAGTCCACTGCCTTACCGCTTGGCTACACCCCAGTATTAAGTGATATTATTATCTTAATCCGCTAATCTTACTTCTAAGACACCAGGAACTTCTTCTTGGAGAATAACTTCCACTAGATCTTTAATGTCATTATTTGCAAACATGCAATCCTGGCATGCGCCAATCATCTTCACATAGACAATTCCATCTTTAAAGGACTCAAATATGACGTCTCCGCCATCTTTCTGCAAGAAGTGTCTAATCTTATCTAATGTTGCAATAATGAGCTTCTCGGTGTCATCCATAATAATTTACCGGTAAAGATAATAGCACACTCAAAATAAAATGTTTACAAATATGATAAAAAACCAACACAAGATTGTGCTGGTTTTACTTTGTAACAGTTTATTTAACTTCTTTTAAACCTTTATACGCATCCATTGCGTTATTAAAGAAGAATTCTGCGACCTTTAAGAAGTCAAAGCCGTGAACTTTACCTTCTCCACGGAAATGCTTCGTAATCGCGACGTTATGCCACTGCAACGACACGAATATTCTCCATAAGTAGTATCTCTTTTTCTCTTCGATAGTGGGTTTGCCGTTATAGTAGTCTACGAGCAACTCATATCCTTCGCTGACTTTACCATTTCCGAATGTGGCGATGTCGTAAATTGGATCATTGTTCGCCATGAACTCAAAGTCGATTAAGAAATAGTTACCGTTGATGTCTTTAACGATATTGCTCTTTTGGGCATCGTTATGGCATAAGACCAATTTCTGACTTTCTAAGAATTCTTTATTATCGAAGATTTCCTTTCTTAACATTGGATATTCTTCTTCAAAATCATGACCGAATTCCTGAGCTTCGTTTTCGTAAGCGATAAATCTATCAAATGGATGATAATCTGCGCGAGATAATTTACCGCTTTCATGCATCTTCTTAAGAAGATCTGCAACTTTCTTCGAATCATAAGAATCAAGCTTATCTAAAGAACTACCTTCAATATAAGTATTAACTTTGATGCCTCTATTAACATCAAAATAAATGTTGTCACTTGTAAGTCCTAAATCAATAATGATTCTTTGATTATCTTTTTCTAACTGGCGATCAACCATTTCATTAGCTTGTTTTGTGGAAATATATAAAACATATTTTTCTTGGTAGTATTCCACGATAAAAGATTTATTCATCATGCCACCGACAAGTGGTTTAACGATTTGACCTTCGCCTTTAAATACTTCGTTTAATATATCTAAAACTTCTTTTTCCATAAGACATATATTAAACATATATGCCGATAATAGCAATAAAAAAGGACCACAAGTAGTGGTCCCTTGCTTTGTTACATTCTATCGATGTGCTCTTGCATCATCTTTCTGATGTGTTCGCTTAACGCCTTGGCAGGCATATCTTGATATTCTTCATAAGGAATAACAGCGATAACATCATATCTCACCTTGGTTGCCGCCCATGGCCATCTCTTATGGACCTTTGCGGTATTCTTTATCGCAGTGACAACGATAGGTGCTTTGGTGTGAATAGCGATATTGAAGACGCCTTCGTGGAATTCACCTAATTGATCGGTATCTTGTCTAGTACCTTCTGGGAAGACACCAACGGAAGAGACATTATTTTCAATTAACCATGCTGCGCGTTTAAACGCTTCAAAGGATTGTAATTTATCATCTCTATCAACAGAGATATAGCAGAGTCCTGGCATCAATTGCTTGGCCACCGGAATCTTGCCATTTTCTTTTTTCATGATGAAGGCGATATCAAGTTTGCCATATTTATTGGTGATAACAAAGTTATCGAATTTACTTCTATGGTTACAAACAAGAAGGAATTTCTCGTGTGTAGGCATTTTATTGACGCCTCTATATTCCACCCAAATGTGCGCGTGGTTGGTAATAAATCTCGTTCCGGACATAAACCAGAATCTCGCCCATTTGCTGACGTGGTCATATGGTTTCTTTTGGTTGACGAATAAACCGGCAATCCATTCAATTAAGAATAAGACACCGATACCCGCGATCCAGCCGGCCATATATAGGACGATTGGACGATAAAAGTCATACCATTGGGTGATGGCCCAAAAACCAAAGGGCATACATCCTAAAATGGCTAAACCCGCTCCACACAAGAAACAAATTAATTCTAAAAACATAAATTATATTATTCTGGGATAACTAATTTAATCGCGCCTGGGACGCATTCAACTGTAAAGTTGTTGCCTTTAATCATTTCGCCATCAACACAGACGTCAAATTCTTTTGGAGAAACCATTTTGATTTCTTTAGCTCTCTTATAGACAATTTTCTTTCTCTTCTTGTCTAAGTGTTTACCTTTGGTATAGGTACCAATAATCATACCTAAACCTAAGAATGTCATGGTCTTTAAGACACAAACATCGATTAAACCATCGGTGTTGTCACTCTTTGGTGCGCATTTGAATTTACCACCGACATATTGGCCTTGGGCTAATGTCGCTAATAACATTTGTTTTTCATTGAGTTTTTCGCCATCTGCGTAAACTTCAATGTCATTGAAACGGCCATGTTTCATCGCATCATTCTTTAATGCGTAGTCATATGGATCCACGCCTTTCTTTTTGGCTTTTTCTGGTAAGCCATTTTCTTTATAGAAGTTACCCATGGCACCAACGATGGCGTCAAAACCAAAGTTAATGACGTTAATGGAGTACATTTCTTCTTTTAAATTTGGAGAAGATAATTTGCTTAAATCCACTGGAGAAGCTTTTGCTTCTTGGAGTTTTTTGAAATCCATGAATTTTTCTTTATCACCATAGATTTTCACAAAGTCATTTCCGGTTCCTACTGGGACAATCGCGAGTTCAGCGTTATCAAAACCAACTAAACCGTTTGCCACTTCGTGGACTGTGCCGTCGCCCCCACAAGCATAGACTCTGACGACATCTTTATTCTTCTTTAAATATTCCTTTAAAAATGGAATAACACTTCTAGGACCTGTGGTTTTGTAAATTTCAAAATCAAGACCTTTAAAAGCATCATTAATTTTGTCTTCGAACTCTGGAGAAAAGTTTCCAGCATTGCCGTTAACAATGATTAAATGTTTCATGATAGTACCTCGTGTTTTCTTATATATAATATAAACTAATTTGCAAACGAAAAGAATATATCAAAATCTTACACACGCTTAAAAATGTAAAAAAACTGACGATTTCTCGTCAGATTTTTGTAAGTTGGTGCCCGGGACCGGAATCGAACCGGTATGGTATCGCTACCGCAGGATTTTAAGTCCTGTGCGTCTACCTGTTCCGCCACCTGGGCATCTTTTGGTCACTCTCCGGAGATTCGAACTCCGGACCCCTTGATTAAAAGTCAAGTGCTCTACCGACTGAGCTAGAGAGTGAGTTTCTTGGCTGGGGTGGCAGGATTTGAACCTACGAGTGTCAGAGTCAAAGTCTGATGCCTTACCACTTGGCTACACCCCAATCAACCTTAATGGTGGGAGGGGGCAGATTCGAACTGCCGAAACCGGAGGTAACAGATTTACAGTCTGCCGCGTTTAGCCACTTCGCTACCCTCCCAGAATTGGGTTTTTGCGCAATGTGGTGGATGCTGAGGGGCTCGAACCCCCGACCTCCGCCGTGTAAAGGCGATGCTCTCCCAGCTGAGCTAAGCATCCAACTGGAATCTTTCGCGCTTTCTAAAACATGCGCTTAATTAATATATCACTTATAAATATATATAGTCAATTGAAAAAACGCCCAATTTTTTAGGCGTTGTTTTCTTTAAGAAACTATATTGATTAATAGCCTTTTTTACCAAGCAAATGGAACATGTTTTTCTTATAGATTTCCACACCTGGTTGGTTGAATGGATTGATATCTAATAAGTAAGCACTCATCGCACAGGCTCTCATGAAGAAATAGAAGAGATGACCTAAGGTCTTCGCGTCTAATTTATCTATATAGATAACATTACATGGAACTCCTCCGTCTTCAACGTGAGCTTTAAGTGTTCCTTCAAAGGCTTTTTGGTTAACGAAAGCAAGATCTTTACCTTCTAAGTAGTTAAGACCATCTAAATCCGCATCATCATGTGGGATTTTGACATCGCTATTAGGTTCTAAAACATTGAGAATTGTTTCAAACAAAAGTGGTGTACCATCTTGAACGAATTGTCCTAAGGAATGCAAGTCTGTAGAGAATGTCGCACTGGCTGGGAATAAGCCTTTCTTTTCCTTGCCTTCTGATTCACCAAATAATTGTTTTAACCATTCACTGATTTGTGTCATTTGTGGTTCATATGTGACATACATTTCCACTGGTTTACCGTGACGGAGCATATAGTCTCTGGTCACTGCATATCTATAACATGAGTTATTCTTTAAATCAGTATTGTCATAGGCTTCACGAGCTTCCGCGGCACCTTTAAGCATAGCTTCGATATCAATACCTGCAGCGGCAAGTGGGAATAAACCAACAGCGGTTAGCACGCTATAACGACCACCGATATTGCCTGGTAAGACATATGTGGCGTAACCTTCTTGGTTGCAAAGTGTTTTTAAAGCACCTTTTTCTTTATCTGTTGTGGCGTAGATTGCTTTCTTTGTGGCTTCTTTACCGATTTGTCTTTCGAGTAATTCTTTTAATAATCTAAAGGAAATACTTGTTTCAGTGGTGGTACCGCTTTTAGAAATAACGTTAATCGCGAAGTTCTTACCTTCTAAGTATTTTAAGACTTGGCTAACATAGTTAGGAGAGAATGTTTGACCCATGAAAATGATTTCAAGTTTGTCATCACTCTTCAAACCATTAAGTGCTTCTAATGCACATCTAGCACCGAGATAAGATCCACCGATACCACAGACCACTAAGATATCAAAATGGTCTCTCACATATTTCGCATCTTCTAAAATTCTTTTAACTTCTTCTTTATCGTAATTAACTGGCCAATCGACCCAGCCTAAGAAATCATTTCCAGGACCGGTTTTTTCGTCGATCATTTTGTTAATTCTATTCACATCATTTTGATAGGAAGAAATAACTTCTTCTGTCATTTGATTATTAAGTTGTAATTTAATCATTTTTCTTCTTTCTCCTCTGCTTCCGCGAGCGTGGTGGCAATCCATTCTGGGAGTTTGTCCGCGAGTGGTTTAAAGTCATCATCACTTGATTCGGGAGCTTTTCTCACATTGTTATTATGTGTGGAATACGCTTCTTCTTCTGGAACTTTCTTATAAGAAACTCTTAAAAATCCATTGTTCTCATCAATGGAAACAACCATGACTTTTAATTGGTCTCCTTTAGTGCCGAATTTCTCGATATCACGAATAAAGGAATCGGAGATTTCGGAGATATGTAAAAGACCATTCACGCCATCATCAAATTCCATGAATAAAGCATATGGTTTTACATTAGTGACTGTTCCGATAATAAGTTGTCCAACTTCGTATTTCATCAAAAATTAGTTTAGCACTAAACATTAAAAAAAGGTAGTCAACGCTACCTTTATTTATTGGCTAATGCTTTTTCACGTTTTTTCATCTCGGATTCCATTGCTACCTTATCAATGATAAGTCTCACAACTTTTTCGAGATCGCTATCGGCGCTATAATCCGCACGGCACATGAAGTTACAACGGCCATCTGTATATAAGTCTCTGACTTTGTCACTATCTTTTTCTGGATAGATAGCGATAGATGTACCTTCGTTGTGTTTGACTAATGTCATACAAGCGACATCGGTCATTCCATCACCCATATAAATGATGTTTCTATATGGGATTCTTCTTTCAGGAGTCTTTTCATTAACAGCGTTATCGTTTTTCACATCGACAACACCTTTAGAAATTCTAAAGAAGAATTGTGTCTTTTGGGTATAGTTAATCGCGAGCTTTGGCCAGACTGGATGTCCGTTTTCATCGTAGTGGTATTCACAACCCCAAGCTTTTGTAAAACATGGGAAGATGCTACATCCTTCAACGATTTCCATGGTTCCAGAACTAACTAAATAGTGTTCAACTTTTACACCTTTGGATTCACCATATTCATTGATTCTTTTAAACCATGTGGTGACGCCAGGATAGAATTTAATATTCTTGCCGCAGCTTCTTAAGAAATCACGGGTGAGTTCTATGCCAGCTTCTTTGGCTTTAAGAATCATCATATACATATATGAAAGAATTCTTTCAACACCTGTCTTTTCTGTGAATTCAGTGGTTGCGCCCCAGAATTCCGCTGGTGTCATTCCAACTGCAGGAATGAAATCATAGTTTTGCATATCAGTAGTGGACAGCGTTTTATCGAAGTCATACATAATGCCAATAATAGGTTTTGCCATATTAATACCTCAGGTGAAAATAATATCACAAGTCGATATTATTAGCAAACTTTCCCACTTTTACTAAACAAATACTTGTTTTTTCTTTTTTGAAAACTATGATATTATAAGCGTCTCAAAGGAGGGACCAAGATGTTCGATTTACCAGAATGGTTAGTAATAGTGCTCATCATCATTGCAAGCTTAATTGCAATTTGGATTCTTTTACTTATCGTTAATCTTATCTTCGTTGGTTTCTTCAATTCCGTCTTTAAGAAACATAAAAAAGCATTAACCGTTATCCTATATTCCAAACTTGAGAATATGGAGAAGTTGTTCGCTATCTTAAAGCAATCGGGAATCAAGATTGATGAGAGATTAACAAAGTTGTTGTCTGAGATTAACGTTGAAGACTTCCAAGAACCCAACATGGGACAATTTGAAAAAAGCAAGAATACATTATCCTACCTAAAAGATGAGATTATGTTCATTGCTAACCAAAATCCAGACCTTAATTCCAATCCGGAATTCATCCAAGCAAAGAACAATGTTCTTGAAAGCGATGCGATATATAGAAGCAATATTGTGATGTATAACGCCGATGTCCTTGGATACAACTATTGGATCAGATTCTTACCTTGCCGTTTCATCTTCAAGATGTTCAAGGTGAAGAAAAAACAAATCATCTCCTAAGTATAATGCTTGCGAGATGATTTTTATTTATCTAAACTAAACACGTTATCTATCATTTCATAGGAGGTTATTTATGAAACAAGTATTAGATATGAAATTTGAGGATTTTCCTCTTAATGTACCAAATGAAAAAAGAATCACGAAAAAGTTAGAAGTTTTAATTAAAGAACTCGAAGCTTGTAATGATGGTGCTTCCGCTTTAAAAGTGATCAAACGTTGGAATAAATACTTCACTCAACTTTCCACTGATCAATCAGTCATCTATGTCCGTTATAGTTGCGACACAAAAAATCCAACATATAAGAAAGCCCAAGACAGAGTGGATGAATTATCACCAATCGTCAGTAACTACGCAAATAAGTTCTCTAAGATTTTAGCTAAAGCTAGCTATCGACCAGAACTCGAAAAGAAATTAGGAAGTTATTACTTCCAAATGATTGATGCTTCATTAAAAGCATTTGATGAAAAGATCATTCCTGAATTAATTCAAGAAAACAAATTAGTTAGTGAATACGATGCCTTATTAGGTGGTGCGGAAGTCGAATTCCGTGGTCAAACATTAAATCTCACCCAACTCGGTAAATACACTCAAGACGTCGATAGAGCGACAAGAAAAGAAGCCGCTCAAGCGATGGACAAATGGGTTGGTGAACACGAACAAGAATTCGC
>JAFZRR010000065.1 GCA_017619815.1 Bacilli bacterium
GCAGCAATAATTTCTTCTGGTGTGTTCTTTCCGTTGCAAATATATGTATTGGACATTCTTGAGGTTGGGCAATATTTATAGTTTTGTCTACGACAAGAACCATTGCCTTCTCTATTCATTCTTCTGCCGTTATAGTCATCAATCATGAAGTTAACTAATTTACCATTTTTGATGAGTAAACGCTTTTCACCTGGATTACCTTCGTCATCGATATCGATTGAACCCCAAGCATTTGGAATTGTGCTATCATCGACTGCACTGACGATTGGAGAAGCAATCATGTCTCCTTCTTTGCCACTGAAGCATGATAATCCTCTACTGACTGCGGAAGCTTCTAATGGGTGACCACAAGATTCGTGAAATAAGACACCGCCCCAGCCATTTCCGATAACAACTGGCATCTTTCCGCTTGGGCACTCTTTAGCGTCAAGCATTAATAATGCTGTCTTCGCGGCTTTTAAGGCTACTTCTCTTGGTTTTTTCACATTCTTGAAGTAGGAAATGTCTGTTTGACATCCTGGTCCCTCAAAGGCTGTTTCGAAGCCATTTTGATTTGCGGCGACAATCATATATGCCATACGGCCGAATTCTGTATCGCGTTTGAACCATTTTCCTTTGGAATTGAAAATAGCGACAAATCTATGAGAGTTAACAAAGCTACCAATGTATCTCACGATTCTTGGATCTTTTAATTCTTCAATCGCAGAGATACCTTCTCTCACTAAAGCGATCTTTTCTTCTCTAGAGACATTGTCATAACTGTTAATAACAGGGTTACGATTCTTGGCTCTAATCATATCGAGTTTTTCAACAGTGATTTTTCTTTCACCTTTGAAAGATGAACGTAAAGATTGCGCTAAAGAGACTAATCCTTTTTTGGATAAGTCATTAGTGTAACCATATACGCATTGATTTTCTTTTAATAAACGTAAACCAACACCATTAGCAACATTAGATGTTGAGGTTTCGACTTTACCATTTTCAATACTTAATGAATAGGCATGAGAATCTTCATAGAAAATTTCTGCATAATCCGCACCTGTGGCAAGTGCTTCATTAAGAACTTCAATGGCTAATTTTTTACTAACCATATATGTCCTCCTTTATACGAAATAGTGAGAGAATTATAACATAATTGTTTGTTATTTATATCAAAATGCTCAAAAATTTACCGAATTAACGTAAACTAACTGCGAATTTCCATTATAATTATTCGTAGAGGTAACCCTTATGAACAAATATATGCGTATGGCTATTAACGAGGCCAGAAAAGGTATTAGAGCAGGACATGGTGGTCCTTTTGGTGCGGTCATTGTTAAAGATGGCGAAGTTATCGGAAAAGGTCATAATCAAGTTCTCAAAAATAACGATCCAACCTGTCATGGTGAAATGATGGCCATCCATAAAGCTTGTAAGAAACTTGGAACATTTGATTTAAGTGGTTGTGAATTATACACAACAGGCGAACCATGCCCAATGTGCATGTCCGCGATTCTCTGGGCGAATATTGAGAAAGTATATTACGGATGTAATATTATGGATACCGAAGAAATCGGATTCAGAGACGCAAAGTTCTATCAAATGCAACAACCTGGTGAAAGAGAAAAACTTGTTATTGAATTAGATAGAAAAGGCTGTCTGAAACTATACAAGGAATACATGAATCTAAATCATAAGCTTTATTAAAATAAAAGACTGGAGAAATCCAGTTTTCTTTTAGATAATATTATTCATGAGTTGGAAGAAAAGATTAAAACCTCAAGCAGGTGACATATTAAGAGTCCATCGTAAAACTGGATATTACCATTACGGTATTGCAGTGAGTAAAGACCGTGTGGTTCATTTCACCGCGGGTGATGAAGACCTTTCTAAAAACAATAAAGATATGAAAATAATTGAATCATCTTTAGATAGATTCTTATTAGGTGGAGTTTTACAAATTGAATCACCATACAAAGCTTCTTATGATCCAGAAGTTGTTGTGGAAAGAGCGAGAAGTTATGTTGGCTCTTCAAAATTCAATGGCAAATACTATAACTTCATTACAAATAACTGCGAGCACTTTGCGAACCTCATTTACTATGGCGATAAGGTATCAAAACAAGTGAAAGTGGGTACCGCAGTTGTGGCCACAATCGTTGGTGGCGCATTAGGTGTGGGCGCTATTGTGGCGACAGCTAAAAAATCGAATAAAAAATCAAAAAAGAAATAATTTTTTCAAGTCGTTTAAAAAATATAAATATTTTTCTCATTTGAAAACATTTCCTATAAATGATAATGTAGAAATTACATTATGGCTTATTACTATATTTGTTTGCATTGATTTCTCTATGAGGGGGAATTTTTTTATTTTTTCTCTAGAGAAGCAGAGGAGGAAAATAAATGTACAAGAGTAATTACCTAAATAATCTTTTAGCGGATGTGAAAGCTAGATACTCAAATGAACCTGAGTTTTTAGCTGCTGTTGAAGAGTTTTTAGACTCTATGGATTTTTTAGTTGAAAAAGATCCAAAAATTGAACAATACTCAATCCTCGAAAGATTAGTTGTACCAGAAAGAATCATCGAATTCCGTGTCCCATGGGTTGATGATGCTGGCAAAATCCAAGTTAACACTGGCTATCGTGTCCAATTTAACTCTGCGATTGGACCTTATAAAGGTGGCATGAGATTTGATAAATCAGTCAATCTCTCAATTCTCAAATTCTTAGGATTTGAACAAACATTTAAAAATAGCCTTACCGGTTTACCAATGGGTGGCGGTAAAGGTGGCTCTGACTTCAACCCACGCGGAAAGAGCGACGGTGAAGTTATGAGATTCTGTCAGTCATTTATGACTGAATTCTATCGTCACATCGGACCTAACACAGACGTTCCTGCTGGTGACTTAGGTTTCGGTGCTCGTGAAATTGGCTACATGTTCGGTCAATACAAGAGAATCGTTGACGAATGGTCTGGTGTATTCACTGGTAAGAATTTCTCTTACGGTGGTTCCTTAGGCCGTCCAGAAGCAACAGGTTATGGACTTTGTTACTTCGCTGAAGAAATGTTAAGAACATATTTCAATACCGATTTTAAAGGCAAGAAAGTCATTATTTCTGGTTCCGGAAAAGTCGGCTCCATGGCGCTTAAGAAAGCAATTGAGCTTGGCGCAACAGTCGTTGGTATGAGTGACATTAATGGTTATGTCGCTGATCCAAAAGGCTTAAATTCCGAAGAAATCATTGAATTAGCTAAAGCTAAAGGTGAATTCGTTAAAGACTACGTCGCAAAACATCCAGATGTCCAACACAGCGATTGTTCCAGAGATTTATGGAACGTTCCATGTGACATCGCAATGCCATGCGCAACACAAGGCGAAATCAATTTAGAAAACGCCAAACAACTCAAAAAGAATGGTTGCTATATGCTCGCAGAAGGCGCGAATATGCCATGCGACTTAGAAGCCATTAGATTCTTCAATGAAAATGAAGTCTTATTCTCACCCGGTAAAGCTAGTAACGCCGGTGGTGTTGCTGTCTCCGGTTTAGAAATGAGCCAAAACGCAATGCACTTATCATGGACATTTGAAGAAGTCGATGAAAGACTAAAAGGCATTATGAAAAACATCTTCAAACAATGCCACGAAACCGCTGTCAAATTTGGACAACCAAGAAACTTAGCTTTAGGTGCTAATATCGCAGGTTTCCTTAAGGTTTACGATGCGATGCTCGCACAAGGTGTTTGCTAGTAATGGATAAAAGAATAGTGGTTGCTCCTCATATCCTACTTCCGCGCAAAGGAACGGATATGACAAAGTATGCCGTTATTGCTTGTGATCAGTTCACTAGTCAGGTCGAATATTGGAACGATTTGAAGAGTTTAATTGGTGACAACTTATCTACTTTCCACATGATTTATCCAGAAGCTTATTTGGATAGCACAAATCAAAGTGAATATATTCAAAATATAAATCAAACAATTGATTCTTATCTAAAAGATAATTTACTCGTCGATATGGGTGAATGTTTTGTCCTTGTCGAAAGAATTACGGACTATGGAATTAGAAGATTAGGATTAGTGTTATCTATCGATTTAGAAGAATACTCATACGAACGTGGAGTCCCTTGTTCCATTAAAGCAAGTGAAGCCACAATTGTCGAGAGAATTCCTCCAAGATTAAAAATCAGAAAAGACGCACCTATCGAACTGCCTCATACATTGCTCTTATTCGATGATAAAGAAAAATCAATTATTGAAAAGCTTTACGATTATCGTAAAGAACTTGATTTATTGTATGATTTCGAACTCAACCAAAAGGGTGGCCACATCCGTGGTTATTTAGTAAAGAATACTGATCAAGTTATTAAACAATTTAATGATTTATATAAGAAGAATAATAATGGCTTGATGTTCATTGTTGGTGATGGCAATCACTCATTAGCGACAGCGAAAGCTCACTGGGAAAACATTAAGAAAAACCTCAGTAAAGAAGAACAGGAAAATCATCCTGCGAGATTCGCTCTTGTGGAAGCCAATAATGTCTATGATGATGGTATTATTTTTGAACCAATTCACCGCATTATTTTTAATGCAAATAACTTTGCTGAAGAACTTAATAAAGCATGCACTGGAAATGCTCAATTAGCCTATATTTACAGTAAAAATGAAGGTAAAAAGGCCTTAAAAACCACAAATAGTGCGGCAGAAACTTATCAAATCATTCAAAAGACAATTGATGAAAATTTAAAGAAAAACCCTGATATGAAAGTCGACTTCATCCACGACGAATCATCAGTGTTAGAGATTGCAGATAAGAATCCAAATTCTCTTGCAATCGTGATGCCTGCATTAGGCAAAAGCGACATCTTCGAATTTGTCGCTAAAGACATGGTGTTACCAAGAAAGAGTTTCTCGATGGGTCACGCCAGTGAAAAAAGATATTATCTCGAAGCAAAGAAAATTGCTTAGAGAACAATAAAAATAATTAGAAAGGAGTTATCCTACATGAAAGGAAACAGAATTTATAATTTCTCTGCTGGACCAGCTATGTTACCAGAAGAAGTTTTGGAACAAGTAGCGGCAGAAATGCTTGATAAAGATGGATCAGGCATGTCGGTCATGGAAATGAGCCACCGTTCAAAGGTTTATCAAAACATTATTGATACCGCGGAAGCTGATTTGAGAAAACTTATTGGTATCCCAGACAATTACAAAGTCTTATTCTTACAAGGCGGTGCCACATTAGCGTTCTCAATGATCCCAATGAACTTTGCAACAAATGGTAAAGTTGACATTATCAACACAGGCGTTTGGACAAAGAAAGTTATTAAGGATACAAAATTATACGCGGATGTTAATATCGTTGCCTCCTCTGAAGAAGATGGATTCAGATACATCCCAGATGTTAAGGGATTAAAATTCCGTCCTGATGCAGACTATGTCTACATCTGTGACAACAACACAATTTACGGTTCAAAATATAAAGAATATCCAGACACAGGTGACATTCCACTCGTTTGTGATATGTCTTCATGTTTCTTAAGTGAACCAATCGATGTTAAGAAATTCGGTTTAATCTATGCTGGCGCTCAAAAGAACGTCGGTCCTGCTGGTGTCACAATTGTCATCATCAGAGAAGACTTATTAGCCAGAGCACCAAGAGTGCCACTTCCAGCATATTTAGACTATAGAATCCACGCTGAAAATGGTTCTATGTATAACACCCCACCAACCTTCGCAATTTATGTGTGTGGTTTAGTCTTTAAATGGTTATTAAAGACAGGTGGCCTCGAAGCAAGAGCCAAGATTAATGAAGAAAAAGCCAAAATCTTATATGACTATTTAGATCAAAGCAAACTCTTCAAACCATACGTTAATAAAGAATCTCGTTCATTGATGAACGTTACATTCAGAACACCAACAGATGAAATGGATGCTGCATTCTTAGAAGGCGCAAAGAAATATCGTTTCACCAACTTAAAGGGTCATAGATCTACAGGTGGTTTACGTGCTTCTATCTATAACGCTATGCCAATCGATGGTGTTAAAGCTTTAGTGGCTTATATGAAAGAATTCGAAGAAGCCCACAAATAGGTATTGTTTATGAAAGTATTTTGCTTAAATAAAATTTCCCCAGTGGGATTAAAGGTTTTACCAAAAGAATACGAAGTATCCACTGAAAGTATTGATAATGCAGATGCCGTCATGGTCAGAAGTGCGGCAATGCATGAAATGAAATTACCAGAAAGCGTCGTATGTGTCGCTCGTGCTGGTGCTGGTGTGAACAATATTCCATTAGATGTTTACGCCGAAGAAGGTGTTGTTGTTTTCAATACACCTGGTGCAAACGCTAACGCAGTTAAAGAATTAACTATTGCTATGATGCTTCTTGCGGCCCGTGATATCCGTGGTTCTATGGAATGGGTCAAAGAAAATAAAGGCGATGAATTAATTAATAAATCAATGGAAAAAGCCAAAGGCGCATTTGCCGGTACAGAAATTATGGGCAAGACCTTAGGTATTATCGGTTGTGGTGCGATTGGTGCTTTAGTCGCTGATGCCGCTTCAAAATTAGGTATGCGCGTTTTAGGTGTTGAACCAAGTGAAGCCACAATTGAACGTAATAAAGAATTATTAAAAGATACCAAAATCGTCTCCATGGATGAAATGGTTAAAGAAGCAGATTATATCTCTGTTCACGTCCCATTAATGGATGCCACCAAAGGTATGATTAATGCCGCATTCTTAGCCAAAGCCAAAGATGGCGTTATTATCGTTAACGCTGCTCGTGATGCTTTAGTGAACGATGACGATATGAAAGAAGCATTAGCTTCTGGCAAAGTTAGAAGATATGTCACTGACTTCCCTAACTATAAATCCGCTAATACAGACGGCGTCGTCGCCATTTCACACTTAGGCGCATCAACAGAAGAAGCCGAAGATAATTGTGCCGCTATGGCCGCAAAAGAGATTGTTGATTTCATTGAAAATGGTAACATCATCAACTCAGTCAACTATCCAAGAATTGATTTAGGCCCAAGAGCAGGTAGAAGAATGGTGGTTCTCCACAAAGCAGAATTAAACGCTAATGAAATTCTCAAGACAGTTGGCGAACTCAAAAACATCTTCAAGAGCGCTACTGGTGTCAAAGGTGCATATGCTGCAACAGTCATTGAATACGAACCAAAAGAAGGTATCGATCAATGTGCCAAGAAAGCAGTCAAAGCCTTACCAGGAGTCATTCGCGTAAGAGGCATTTGCTAAGTAAATTTAGCATAAAAAAATCAGCATCGTCGTGGTGCTGATTTTTGTTTGTCTTTTTATTATTTAATAATGGTACCAGCCTTCTCTAAGAAAGCTTCTTTGGCTGCTACTAAAGAGGAAATAATGGCGGTTTTGCCGGGTTTTTCGCTTAAAAATTTTACGCATGCATTCACTTTTGGATACATGGAACCTTTAGCGAAGTAGTCACCTTTCATATATTCTTTCATTTCTTCAACAGAGACTTTTTCGAGCTTTCTTTCTGTTGGTTTTTTGAAATCAATATAGACGTTATCAACAGCGGTAAGAATCACTAAGTAATCAGCGTTCACTAAGGCTGCGACTTTTGCAGATGCATAGTCCTTATCGATGACTGCGGCGATACCTTCTAATTTACCATCTTCATGACGGATTACTGGTATGCCTCCACCGCCTGCACAGATAACAACGTGGCCTTTGCCAACTAATTCAGAAATTGAATCTTTTTCAATGATGTCGATTGGAAGTGGTGATGCAACAACTCTTCTCCAACCTCTGCCCGCATCTTCCTTCATTGTGTATCCCATCTTGGCAGCGATTTCTTTAGCTTCTTGTTCGCTATAGAAAGCACCGACTGGTTTACTTGGAGATTGGAATAATGGATCGTTTTTATCCACTAAGACTTGGGAGACAACTGTGACAACATTTCTTTGAACATTTTGTTCTTTTAATTCATTATCAATTGCGTTTTGAATATGGAATCCGATATAGCCTTGGCTCATCGCACCACATTCTGGGAATGGCATATCTGGAACGCTCTTGGCATCTGTAAATGCTAAGTTAATCATGCCCACTTGTGGACCATTGCCATGGACAATAATGACTTCATGTCCATTTTTAATTAATTCAACGATTGGTTTGGCAACACCTTTTAAAAGTTCTTTTTGTTCTTCAGCGTTGTTGCCTAAGGCGTTTCCACCTAATGAAACTACGTATCTACTCATATAAAATCCTCTTAAGCGGGAATAGTATAACACAAAACATTATTTTGTTTTTGTTCCTTGAATAAGAAATTATTAAAAAAATATGTTAGATTTTGGAAAATTTTCTTAAAATCTATATTAGAGAAAGGGGTATTTTATGAAAAAGTTTTTACAATTTTCAGGTTTCATTGCTTTAGTTTTAGGCTTGGTCGCATTCATTCTTTTAATGGCTTCCCACAGTGTCGTTTATGCTGACAACACAGCCAACTGGTACAGCGGTATTTCCGCAGTCTTCGGTGGTGGCACAGCACAAGTTAGCATTGCTGGTTGGTCAAATTCCGGATCCGTCAACGCCAAATTAGCATGGCCAGCACTCATTGGTTGGATTCTCATCCTTGTTGCGATGATTATCTTATTAGCAGGTGTTGTTTTACCATTATTAAAAGTTAAAGCATTAGAAAAATTTGCTGGTGTTTTAAATTTAGTCGCCGTTGCAGCTTTAGTTACAGCAGGCATCTTAATTTTCTTTACAGAACCAGCGTTTGGTGCTGCAAATGAATGGAGCGAAGAATCCATTAAAGCATGGACACTCGGTGGCGGTTATATTGCTGCTGGTATCTTGTCCATCGTTGGTGGTGCAATTGCCATTCTCCCAGCTGCTATTGACTTTGTTGGCAAAAAGAAATAACTTTCAATAAAATCCAAAAAAGAGCCATCTCCTCGTGAGGTGGCTTTTTTTGTTTACACATGTGTGAGTTAGCAAGGTTATAACCGCATAAGTACGCGTATTTTATTGCGTGAGCGCTAACTTTTTCGTAAAATAATATCAAATACACGGAGTTAATAGTGGCACAAGGCATTATTCTTGCTGGTGGTTTTTCATCCCGAACAAACAACAACAAAATGCGTTTAAGCATTGATGGAAAACCTTTAATCATTCATACGATTGAAGCGATGAAACCTTTTGTTAATAAGATATTTCTTATTACCGGCCATTATGATGTGGATATTAGATCTATTGTTAAAGAAGATGAAAAGATTCAAATTATCTATAACGCTGATTATGAAAAAGGAATGTTTTCATCTGTTTTGTGTGGAGTGAAGAATGTAACCGAGGATTTCTTTATAATTCCCGGAGACATTCCTTTTATTTATGCGAGCACATATGATGCGCTTCTGGAAGGGAACAAACCTATAAGGTTTCCAATGTATAAAGGAAAAGAAGGACATCCATTGTTCATCTCCATCAAACTTAAAGACAAACTTCTTAAAGAACCAATTGATAGTAACTTAAGGAAGTTCCGTGATGAACAAGATAAAGAAATAATTCAAGTTGATGATCCAAATATCTTAAAAGATATCGACACAATGAAAGAATATGAAACACTGATTGAAGAAAGGAAATAAATTATGAGTCTAAGAGCGAACAATTATTACAAAGCTAAATCATTAGAAGACGCTTATAACAAACTCCAAGAAAATCCAAAGAATGCGATTATCGCCGGTGGATTATGGATGAAGAAAACTGGTCTTTCTTATGAAACACTTATCGACTTAAGTGAATTAGGTTTAGATAAGATTGAAGAAAAGAATGGTTACATCCATGTTGGCGCAATGGTCTCTTTAAGAGATTTTGAAAGTAGTCCATTAATTCAAAGTTTGAATAATGGTGCAACAGCATTTGGTGTGAGAGAGGTTTTAGGGCCTGCATTTAGAAATAGTGCCACAATTGGTGGTTCTGTCTTTGGTCGTTACCCATTCTCAGATGTTATCGCTAGTTTATTGCCTTTAGATGTCAAATTAGTGTTCTACCCAAAACAAGAAATGTCATTAGAAGAATATTTAAACTTCCGTGGCAAGATGAATGGAATCTTAGAAGAAATCATTATCAAGAAAGAAGAAGGTAAAGGTTACTTTAAAAAAGTAAAAACCACCGCACTTGATTTCCCAATGATTAATTTCTCCATTGTGAAAAGAAATAACAAAAACTATATCGCTATCGGTTCCCGTCCATTAACCGCTGCATTAGCAGTTAAAGCAATGGCGCTCGCTGATGAAGGTAAGTTCCAAGAAGCTGCTGATATGGCGGCAGAAGAACTCCAATATCTCGATAGCAACAATATCAGTAAAGAATATCGTCAAGATTTAGTCCGTGTCTATGTACGTAGAGGATTAGAGGAGGTCAACAAATAATGAAACTCAAATTTTATTTGAACAACACCGAAGTCGTCTGGGATGTTGAACCAGATGAATATCTCTCCCATGCATTAAGAAGACATGGAATCTTATCCATCCGTATTGGATGTGATGAAACAGTCTGTGGTTCCTGTACAGTTTTAATCGATGAAAA
>JAFZRR010000014.1 GCA_017619815.1 Bacilli bacterium
TAGATGCCAAGGTAATTATGCTTCTGTGGATGATATCGCTACTGATATCAAAAACAAGTTCCCAACCGGCGAAATGGGCGTCATATTCCCCATCTTATCAAGAAATAGATTTGCAATCCTTTTAAAAGGTTTTGCGAGAGGCAGCAAAAAGATTTATTTGATGCTCTCTTATCCAAGTGATGAAGTCGGAAATGCTTTATTAACTTATGATGAATTAGATGAAAAGGGTGTCAATCCTTATAGCGATGTCCTTTCATTAGAACAATATAGAAAACTATTTGGACACAAAGTCCATGAATTCACCGGTGTCGATTATATCGATTACTATGTGGATTTAATCAAAAAAGAGGGTTGTGAGGTTGAAGTTATCTTCGCTAACCAACCAAAAGCCATTTTAGAGTACACAACTAACGTTCTAGCGTGCGATATCCATACACGTAATAGAACGAAGCGTATTCTTAAAGAAAAAGGCGCAGAACGCGTGTTTGGCTTAGATGACATTTTATCTCAACCAGTTAACGGAAGTGGCTATAACGAAAAATATGGATTATTAGGTAGTAATAAATCCACAGAAGAAATGGTTAAACTCTTCCCAAACAAAGGCCAAGAATTAGTGGAATCCATTCAAGCCCAAATCAAAGAGAAAACTGGAAAGAAAGTTGAAGTCATGATTTATGGTGATGGAGCATTCAAAGATCCACAAGGAAAGATTTGGGAACTCGCTGATCCAGTGGTCTCACCATTCTTCACTGAAGGATTAAGAGGAACACCAAACGAATTAAAGATTAAGTTCCTCGCGGATAACGAATTCAAAAACTTAACAGGTGATAAATTAAAAGAAGCAATTCAATCAAAGATTAAAGCTAAGGAAGCAAACCTCGTTGGCAAGATGGCCAGCGAAGGCACCACTCCTAGACAATTAACCGATTTGATTGGCTCATTATGTGACTTAACTTCTGGTTCCGGTGATAAAGGTACACCAGTAGTCTTAGTCCAAGGATATTTCTCAAACTATTCACAAGAATAAAAAATCCATAAAAAAGAAACCGTTTGAACCGCGGTTTCTTTTCTTATACTCAATATTGCAAAAGCGTTTTTGTTCATATACCATTTAGTTAGAGAGATGCGTTCTCTCCCTATTAGCCCAGGTCTAACTAACGAGAGCCAATAGAAGCGCGGCGATTATGAGCAAGATAATCGTCTTTTTTATTAAAAAAGAAAACCGCCTTTTGAGCGGCTTCTTATTTATTGTTCTTTCTTTTTTAAGATTATGTAGCCTATCATTCCTGCAATAGCAAATACTCCTAAGATATACACTGCGATTGCTCCACCACCAACAATAGCGGCTGAATTCTGTTCTTTGAACGCAACTGTGGCCAAAGCTGAACCAACAATAAACATAACAAAGGCAACGCCGAAGAATGATAGAGAGGATATAGATTTTTTCAAACAAAGTAGATATGTTGAAGAAATCATAAATAAACCAGATAACAAAATTAAGCCGTATCCAACTAAACCAGGCGCAAAACCATTAGGAACTTTATCGATTGCATCACTACTAAATTGTGATAATACATTGCGGACATAATATGCACAATTATATGTATCAGTTTCGCCAGATCCAGTAATTGCGACAATAAAGCCGTGGCCAAATAAAACCATACAAGTCATTATGATTGAAGCAAGACCAGATAGGATAGGCAAGAATATATTCTTAGAATTATTTTTATGCGCAAAAACATCATAAACTGTTAATGCACAAAGAGTGCAAAGCACTGCAACGACTAATATAATTGTACCCCAGCCAAATGAAACACTGAGATATCCAGTGGATGCTTTAGCATAAACTGAATTCTGGAATGAAACACCAAACAAATAAGGAATAACACTAATGACAAGTCCAACAACGGGGCCACGTTTTATGCTCTCGTTTTTAGTAAATACCTTTACAAAATTCATAATCATAAAAACTGCTGATGCAATAAGACCTAATAATCCACCGAAATAGAATATGTTCATTAATACAAATTCAAACAATGAGAAAGAATAATATTCTTGATATTTATAACTTGTTTGAATGTTTTTTAAATTCTCTGCACCTTCGCCAAAAAATAATCTAATGCTTTGACTTCCTGAAAGTTTAAGTCCATAAATGTTTCCGCTCGAAGTCATAACATCTCCGAACATTCCAACAATAAATAAAATAGCTAGAACGGAGAAAATGGTTACAAAAATATAAGAAAGTGTTTTATTCGGTATAATAGTTCCATCTTTTTCAACTTTTTTATTGCCTTTAGAAGGCTTATTGGTGATGAAGCCATCATTGCTAATTTTGTTCCCACATTTTGGGCAAAAGTTTGTTTCATTATCAACTAGTTTGCCACATTCTGAGCAAACTCTAATTCTTTCTATTTTTCTTCCGCAATAACGACAAAACTTATCTTCTGGTTTTACATTCCCGTGGCAAGTTGGACAAGTATCATTAGAAACGAGTTGTTCACCACATTCGGGACAAAATAATGAATCATCCAAAAACTCTTGATTACAATTGAGACATTTTTTCATAATGTATCCTCACTTTTTATATTTAAAACTTAAGATATTTTTTCGTTTGTTGTGAAAACATAAGAAATGTTACCAACATATATATAAGTTGTTATTTGTTCTGCTGTTTTGACTGCAACTGTAGCTTTTTTTGTTGAGATATCATAAGAAATTGTCATATTGCCAAAACCCCAACCATAACTATAAGTGACCACACTATTTCCTTCTATATAAATGGATAAACTTTGGTTTTCTTTTAAGGTCCCTTTCATATTAGTGCTATCGCACCCAACCAAACTTAATGCCATAAATGGCAAAGCTAATAAAAATAACTTTTTCATAACTTTTCCTCTTAATTATAAATATCATATATCGTTTAAATAATTTGGTAAAAAGAAAACCGCCTTTTGAGCGGTTTCTTTTCTATTTACGTTTATCTTATTTCTTGTCTTCTAAACCGTATTTACGATTGAATTTAGCAACACGACCATCAGATTGAACGAATCTTTGTTTGCCGGTATAGAATGGGTGGCAATTGCTGCAGGTATCAACTTTGATTTCTTTTAATGTTGAACCAGATTCGAATGTTGCCCCACAAGAGATACATGTGACTGTGCAACGTTGATAGTTTGGATGAATTCCTTTTTTCATAAATTTTGATCTCCTTCCGCCTTGAGCAGTACTTCGCCCAAAGAAAGTTTGCTTATTGATAATAACAAAAATCTTTATTAATAGTAAAGATTAAATTGTTCCAAAAATCTTATTTATTTTATAAATAACAAAATTCGTCTGAAAAAATTTTCGAAAATGAACACTATTACTTTAATAGGAGGACAATTTGTCTTCCCATAGTTACGCATGACGCTTCCTGTGACCGGTTGGGTGACTAGCTAGGTGGACTCGATAGGAGGTGATGCTTATGGAGCAAGTAATTGTATTCATGACTTTATTGCTACTAGTGCTAGTGGCAATAAAAAAATTAGATAGCTAACCCACCAAGTTAAATATCTAATTCATGCGTAACTATTGTTACAACGTTATTATATAAGACAAAAGAAAAGCGGTCAACTTCCGCTGGCCACTTATGAAACTATTTCTTTTTCTCCTCTTCTTCGGAGATCTTCTTAAGTTCTTTGCTATCGTGTTTTCCACTTGTCTCATTGTAGAAGTTAACAACAATAGATGTGATAACCGCAACAACGACAATACCATATAAACCTAA